>DASXJM010000111.1:0-7482 GCA_036497405.1 Streptosporangiaceae bacterium
GCGGGCCAGCCGGGTCATCGGGACCGCGATGATCAGGCAGACCACGAACGCGGCCAGGTAGGTCAGCGGGGCGGCCTGACCGGCCTGGCCGGTGTTGAACGCGATCGTGTAGAAGATGCCGAGCGTGGGCGAGATCTGGGCTACCGACTGCATGAGCACCCCGGCCAGGCCGACGGAGCCCTTGCGCAGGTCGGTGTGGACGACGGTCACCGGGTCCGGCGCGAGCGCGCCGGGTGAGCGAGGGACGGAATCCTCTATGGCCACAGCGGCCTCCACGGGTGTCGGGAGCGAGACGGCGGGGCGCCCGGCTGTTCAGACGAACAAGCTTGATGTTCACTTTCACATTTGAATTGTTCGTTGTCAAGGAAACTGTTTGATTTAACGTGCGCTTAACGAGTGTGGGGGCGGGTGGGGCTTTAGGTGGGGAGGGGGTTTGGGAGATGTGGTGCGGAGGATGTGGCGGGTCGTCGAGGCCGGTCTGGTTGGGCTGGTCGAGTGAAGCGAGGGCCCGGACGAAGCAGGAGGCCCGGGCGAAGCGGGGACCCAGGCGAAGCGGGGGCCAGGCGAAGCGGGGGCCGGGAGGGGCGGCGAGGCGGGAGGCCGGGTGGGCCGGGTGGGCCGGGATTTAGGAACACTTCTTGGCACATGCTGCAGAAAAGCGTTCCCGAATCGGAGGTCGCCGCTGGGGGCCGGGGCGGCTGGGGCGTATGTGACGGGGCGGGCGACGGGGTGGGGGCGGCCCGGGGGCTAGGGGCGTGGGAGTCCGATCCTTCGGGTGATCAGATTCGGGGAGCGGGCGGCTTGGGGCTTCCGGGGCTGGGAGTCCCGCACTTCGGTGATCGGGCTCGGGGAGCGGGCGGCCTGGGGGTCTGGGAAGTGGGAGTTCACACCTCGCGTGATCGGGCTCGGGGAGCGGGCGGCCTGGGGGGCCAGGAGGGTGGGAGTCCCACACTTCGGGTGATGGGAGTTGGGGGGTGGGCGGGAGCGAGGGGCGCGGCGTGGGACGGGGGCTGAGTGGGTGGCCGGGGATGTGGTCTCAAGACCATCGAGGAGAAAGTCCGGCGACGGGGAGGCCGGGGTGGCGGCGGAGCGAGGTTGACGGGGCGTGGGGGGCTGGTTAGCTTGCGCAGCATGGCCAGGGTGAGCGGGGCGGCGGTGCGGGTGGCGCGGATTTACGGGGACGCGGAGGTGGAAGGGGCGCGGATCCTGGTCGATCGGCTGTGGCCGCGGGGGGTCAGCAAGACAGTGGCGAAGCTGGACGAGTGGTGCAAGGAGGTGGCGCCGTCGAATGAGCTGCGGCACTGGTACGAGCATGATCCGGCCAAGTTCGGCGAGTTCACCGCGCGGTATGAGCAGGAGCTGACCGAGCCGGAGCGGGCGGCGGCGCTGGACCGGTTGCGGGAGTGGCACGCGCGGGGGGCGGTCACGCTGCTGACCGCGACCAAGCAGGCCGACATCAGCCATGCGGCGGTGCTGGCCGGGATTCTGCGGGCCGGGTAGCGGGCTCAGTCTCCGGACGGGCGGCGGAGCAGGTAGGTGTCCATGATCCAGCCCTTGCGCTGGCGGGCTTCGGACCGGGTGGCGGCGATCTGGTCAGCGACCTCGGACAGCGGGCCCGAGATGAGGATCTCGTCCGGCGTGCCCAGGTAGGCACCCCAGAAAATCTCGATATTTTCATTCGAAAGTCGCTGGTAGGCGTCCCGGGAATCCAGCATGACGACCACGTCGTCGGCACCCGGGGGCCACTGCCCGGCCAGGCGGCGGCCGGTGGTGATGGTCACCGGGGCCCCGACCCGGTTGAGGCCGATGTGGTGCCGGGCGGCCAGCGCGGACACGCTGCTGATGCCGGGGATGACCTCGAGGTCGAGGGGCAGGCCGCGGGCGGCCAGGTCGGCCAGGATCGGCAGGGTGCTGTCGAACAGGGCCGGGTCACCCCAGACCAGGAAGGCCCCGGTCGCGCCGTCGGCCAGCTCGCGGGTGATCGCTTCGGCGTAGGCGTCGGCCCGGCGGCGGCGCCAGTCGGCGACGGCCTCGGGGTAGCCGCCGGCCGCGGTCCGGTCGCGTTCGGGGTCGGCGATGGCCACGGTCCGGTACGGGTGGTCGCGGACGTAGCGGTCCAGGATGTCCCGGCGCACGTCGAGCAGTTGCCGCTTGGCCTGGCCCTTGTCCAGGATGAAGAACACGTCGGCCTGGTTGAGCGCGTCCACCGCCTGCATCGTGACCTGGCGGGGGTCGCCCGCGCCGACGCCGATGACCGAGATCTTCGTCATGGACCTGCACCTTACGATGCAGTCGTGACCAAGCGTGTGCTGGTCCTCGGGGGTACCGGGGAGGCGCGGGACCTGGCGGCCCGGCTGGCGGGCCGGTCCGGCCTGGAGGTGGTCAGCTCGCTGGCCGGGCGGACCAGCGAGCCGCGGCGGCCGCCCGGGCGCACCCGCGTCGGCGGGTTCGGCGGTCCGGACGGGCTGGCCAGCTGGCTGGCCGCCGAGGGCATCGGCGCGGTGGTCGACGCCACCCATCCGTTCGCCACCGCCATCACCGAAGCCGCGGTGACGGCCACCAGCCGGCTCGGGGTGCCGCTGCTGGTGCTGCGCCGGCCGGGCTGGACGGCCGGGCCCGGCGACGACTGGCGGCGGGTGCCGTCGCTGGCGGCGGCGGCCGCGAACCTGCCCGGCCAGCGGGTCCTGCTCACCGTGGGCCGGGGTGAGGTGCGGGCCTTCGCCGCCGACCAGGACCGCTGGTTCCTGATCCGCTCGGTCGAGGTCCCGGAACCGCCGCTGCCGCCCCGGGCCCAGGTCGTGACGGCCCGCGGCCCGTTCACGGTCGCCGACGAGCTGGTCCTGATGCGGGGGCACGGCATCGACGTGGTGGTGACCCGGGACAGCGGCGGCAGCCAGACCGCGGCCAAGCTGACCGCGGCCCGGGAGCTGGGGCGGCCGGTGGTCATGGTCGACCGGCCGCCCGCCCCGGCGGCGCCCACCGTGGCCACGGTCACCGACGCCGTGGCCTGGCTGGAACGCAGCGGCCCCACGGCGGTGGGCCGGTGAGCTGGGGGTACCTATACTGCTCGGCGATGAACGCTGCTGCTTACACCCTGGAACCAGTCGACGACCTCGGCCCGGACGACACGGCCGGGGTGCGCCAGATCTTCGAGGACGGGTTCGCGCCCCACCTGCGGTCCGAGTTCGGCACCCTCACCACCGGACGCGAGCCCGGCGAGATCCCGCTGGCGCTGATGCACGAGGGGCAGCCGCGCGGGTTCGTGATGCTGCGGCCGCTCGGGGCCACCGGCTGGATGTTCCTGCGCTACTTCGTGGTCGACCAGCACGTGCGCGGCCAGGGCCTGGGCGGGGTCATGTGGGACCAGCTCATGGCCCGGCTGCGCGACGACGGCTACCCCCTGCTGGTCTGGGACGTGGAAGACCCCGACGAGCCCGGTACCGATCCGGACGAGGTGCGGATCCGGCAGCGGCGGATCGCCTTCTACCAGCGGCACGGCGGGCAGTTGCTGCCGATCGCGGGGTACGGCAACCCGCACGGCGACGAGTGGACCCCGATGCGGCTGATGGCGGCGCCGACCCCGGGCCAGGCGAGGGACGGGGCCGCGAGCAGGCCGGAGACGGCGGCCGTGCTGGGTGCCGTGTACGAATTCCGCTGGCGGCTGGGTCCCGCCGACCCCCGGGTCAGCGCGACCCGGGTCACCGACGAGCAGAAGGGCCCGTGACATGGTGGTCGAATACGAGCTCGCCGACGCGGTGGCGTGGATCCACCTCAACCGCCCGGAGCGGCTCAACGCGGTCGTGCCCGAGCTGACCGCGGCCCTGGTGGCGGCGTTCGAGCGGGCCGGGACCGACCACGCCCGGGTGATCGTGCTGGCCGGCTCGGGCCGGGCCTTCTGCTCCGGGCACGACCTGAAGGAGAAGCTGCCGCCGGAGTCCCTGCTGGCCACCCGGCTGCGGGTGGAGCAGATCCAGGACGTGACCCGGGCCATCCGGCGGTTCCCGGGCCCGGTCATCGCGGCCGTACACGGCTACGCCCTGGGCGCGGGCTGCGAGTTCGCGCTCGGCTGTGACCTGGTGGTGGCGGCCGAGGACGCCCAGTTCGGGTTCCCGGAGGTGTCGGTGGGGCTGAGCGTGACCGGGGGCATTTCCCGGTTGCTGCCGCTGCTGGTGGGGCCGGTCCGGGCCAAGGAACTGCTGCTGCTGGGCGAACGGTTCGGCGCCACCCGGGCCCAGGAGTGGGGGCTGGTCAACCGGGTCACCCCGGCCGGTGAGCACGAGCAGGCCGCGGCCGAGATCGCGGCCCGGCTGCGGGACCGGCCCGCGCTGGCCCTGGCCCTGGCCAAGCAGGCGCTGGACCGGGGGGCCGACAGCGCGCTGGAGGAGGCGATGGCGGCCGAGGTCGACTTCGCCGCGCTGACCGTGGTGCCCGAGGCTGGTCGATGAGCGGTGAGCTGCCGGGGACGCTGGCCGAGGCGGTCCGGGTCGCGGCCCAGCGCTGGCCGGACCGGGTGGCCTGGCGGTTCGACCCGGGCGACGTGCTCACGTTCGCCGAGGTGGACCGGCTCACGGCCGGCTACGCCCAGGTGCTGGGCGAGCGGGGGGTGCAGGCCGGGGACCGGGTGGCGCTGCTGCTGGCCAACGAGGCCGCGTTCCCGCTGACCTGGATCGCGCTGTCGCTGCTGGGGGCGGCGGCCGTGCCGCTCAACACCCGCTACCAGACCGCGGACGCCGAGCACGTGCTCCGGGCCTGCCGGGCCTCGGCCATCGTGACCGGGGAGCAGTTCCGGCCCCTGCTGGACCGGCTGCCCGCCGACGTGCCCGCGCTGGGCCGGGTCATCACGGCGCCGGAGCTGGCCGCGGAGGGGGCCCGGGCCGCGGTGGCGCCGGATGCCTTCCCGCTCCCCGATCCGGCCGGGACGGCCAACATCCAGTTCACCTCGGGCACCACCGGGCGCCCCAAGGGCTGCGTGCTGCCGCACTCGTACTGGACCCGGCTGGCCGGGAGCCTGGTCACCGACTTCCCCCACCTGGGCGCGGGCGACGTGATGCTGACCGCCCAGCCGATCAACTACATCGACCCGCAGTGGAACGTGGCCGCCGCCCTGCTGGCCGGGGCGGAACTGGTGATCCTGGACGGGTTCCACCCGTCCTCGTTCTGGGCCAAGCTGCGCGAGCACCAGGTGACCTACTTCTACTGCCTGGGGGCCATGCCGGGGCTGCTGCTGCGGATGCCGCCCGACCCGGACGACCGCCGGCACCGGGTCCGGGTCGTGCAGTGTTCGGCTATTCCGCCCGCCCTGCACGCCGCCCTGGAGGAGCGCTGGGGGGTGCCCTGGTACGAGTGTTTCGGGATGACCGAGACCGGCGCCGACCTGCGGGTCACCGACGCCGACCACGACGAGCTGGTCGGCACCGGGTGCCTGGGCGGGCCGGTCAGCTACCGGCGGGTTCAGGTGGTCGGGGCCGACGGCCGGCCGCTGCCGGCCGGGCAGACCGGGGAGATGACGCTGGCCGGGCCGGGGATGATGGACGGCTACGACGGCGACCCGGAGGCCACCGCCGCGGTCATGCGGGACGGCTGGTTCCACACCGGCGACCTGGGCTGGATGGACGAGGCGGGCCGGGCCTACCACGCGGGGCGGCTGAAGGACATGATCCGGCGGGCGGGGGAGAACGTGGCCGCCCGCGAGGTCGAAGAGGTGCTGCTGACCCACCCGGCGGTCCAGCTGGTGGCGGTGGTGGCGGTGCCGGACGAGATCCGCGGCGAAGAGGTCAAGGCCTACTACGTGACGTCCGCCAGCTCGGAGGGCACCGGCGCGGGGGCGGCCGGCTCCGGGGTTGAGCCGGGCGAGCTGGCCGCCTGGTGCGGCGAGCGGCTGGCCCGGTTCAAGGTGCCCCGGTTCTGGCAGCCCGCCGCCGACCTGCCGCGCACCGACTCCCAGCGCGTGATCAAGAAGCAGCTGGCCGGGCTGGCCGGACCGGTGTTCGATGCCGCCGAGGGAACGTGGGCGGCCCGTTCGTGAGCCGGCCGTTGATGAGCGGGCCGTTCCGGTGGCTGAGCCCGGTCTACTTCGACGAGCTGGACCTCAACGGCGCCCTGCACAACGCCCGGTTCGCCGTGCACGTGGAACGGGCCCAGTCGGCGCTGTTCGAACAGCTCGGCCGGGGCTGGACCAGCTACGCCGACCGCGACCCGGACCTGCGCTACGTGGTGCGCGAGCTGCACGTGGAGTTCCTGGCCCCGCTGGCGGCCCCGGGGTCGCTGCTGGTCGAGCTGGCGGCCGGGAAGCTGGGCCGGACCAGCGCCACCTACCGGTTCCGGTGCGCCCACCCCGAGAGCGGGCAGACCCTGGCCCAGGGCCACCGGGTGATCATCAAGATCGACCGGGACGGGCGCCCGGCCCCGTGGAGTGACTGGTACCGGGAGACGTTCCAGAGCCTGGAGGTGGCCGATGACTAGTCCGCCGTTGCCTAGCCCGCCGATGCCCAGCGCACCGTTCGAAGCCGACCTGATGCTGGTCAACGCGAACGTGCTGACCATGGACCCGGGCCGGCCCCGGGCCGCGTCGGTGGCGATCACCGGCGGCCGGGTGCTGGCCGTCGACCCGGCGCCGGACTCGCTGCGGGCGCGCGAGGTGGTGAACCTGGGCGGGGCCACGGTGCTGCCGGGCTTCCACGACGCCCACAACCACATGGCCTGGTTCGGGCTCACGCTGACCGAGGCCGACCTGCGCCCGGTGGCGACGCCGGCCCTGGATGACCTGTACGCCGCGGTGACCCGGCAGGCCGAGGGCACCGCCGAGGGCGACTGGGTGACGGGCGCGGGCTACGACCAGAACAAGCTGGGCGCGCACCCGGACCGGGACGGCCTGGACCGGGCCGCGCCCGGGCGCCGGGTCTGGCTGCGGCACACCTCCGGGCACATGTGCGTGGTCAGCAGCGCGGTCCTGGCCGACCTGGGCCTGGCCGACCGGGCCCGGGACGTGCCCGGCGGCAAGGTGGTGACCGATGAGGCCGGGCGGCCGACCGGGCTGCTGCAGGAGACGGCCCAGGAGCTGGTGGCCGACCTGGTCCGGCCCTACCCGGTGGCCACCCTGGCCGACGCGATCGACCGGGCCGGCACCCGGTACCTGAGCGAGGGCATCACCAGCGTCACCGAGGCCGGCATCGGCGGCGGCTGGATCGGCCACACCCCGGTCGAGCTGGCCGCCTATCAGACCGCCCGCGACCAGGGCCGGCTGCGGGTCCGGGTCGAGCTGATGGCGGTCAGTGATTCGCTGCACCCGCTGGCGGCCCACCCCGACGACGGCCTGGAGCTGGGGCTGGACCTGGGTATCCGCACCGGGCTGGGCGACGACTGGCTGCGGATCGGCGCGATGAAGATCTTCACCGACGGGTCGCTGATCGGCCGGACCGCGGCCCTGAGCGACGACTTCGCGGGCACCCCCGGCGACCGGGGCTACCTGCAGGCCGACGGTGA
>DASXJM010000112.1:0-26540 GCA_036497405.1 Streptosporangiaceae bacterium
TGGGCGGCCGACTCCTCAGCCGCTTCGGCTTGCTTCTTCTTCGACCGCGTGAACAACGCCCCTCCTCGATCGTTCTCAAGCCTGCTACCTGCGCATATGGTCTGGCGCGGGACCTAACTACCCGTCCCGGGACAGGCCTAACGACCAAAACCCCTGGCCACAAAGGACTTTCAGTTTTTGCCGCCGGCCGGGCTCACGTTTCCGTGGGCGCCGGCGTCTACTGGACGTGACCATGAGGCCGTTCGAGCAGATCGTGACCGAGTACGGGCCGATGGTGCTACGCGTCTGCCGCGCCGTCCTCGGCCCGGTCGACGCCGATGACGCCTGGTCGGAGACGTTCCTGTCCGCGCTCAGCGCCTATCCGCGGCTGGACGAGACGGCGAACGTGGAGGCCTGGCTGGTCACCATCGCGCACCGCAAGGCCATCGACGTCACCCGGGCTCGAGTCCGCAGGCCGATGGTGGCCGGGGAGTTGCCGGAAGCACCGGCGGCCCCCGACGTCCCGGCGGCGGCCCTGGGCCGGCCCGAGGACTGGGACGGTGACCTGTGGAACGCGCTGCGGGCGCTGCCGGACAAGCAGCGCCTGGTCGTCGCCTACCACTATCTGGCCGGTCTCCCCTACCAGGAGATCGCCACCATCATCGGCGGGACCGGGGACGCGGCCCGGCGCGCGGCCGCCGACGGCATCAAGAATTTGCGACGCACGTATCTGGAAGGGGCGGCGTCATGAGCGCAGCTCAGGAAAGCGCAGCTCAGGCTGGTGGAACCGAGGCGGCGGGGCTGTTCGAGGCGCTGCCGGTCAACGATGAGGACGCGATGGCCAGGCTGAGAGGCCGGCTGGGTGAGGCGGCGGCCCGGGATGGGCTGCTGGACGTGGCCTACCGCGAGGTGGCCACCCCGGTCGGGTCGCTGCTGCTGGCCGCGACCGAGCAGGGCCTGGTCCGGGTGGCCTACGAGAGCCAGGACCACGACCGTGTGCTGGCCGCCCTGGCCGAGCTGATCAGCCCGCGCGTGCTGCGGGCCCCGGCCCGGCTGGACCCGGTGGCCCGGCAGCTGGACGAGTACTTCGGCGGGCAGCGGCACCGGTTCGACGTGCCGCTGGACTTCCGGCTCGCCCACGGCTTCCGGCGCAGCGTGCTCGGCCACCTGCCGGACATCGGCTACGGGCGCACCGAAAGCTACGCCCAGGTCGCGGCGGCCGCGGGCCGTCCGCGGGCGGTCCGCGCCGTGGGCACGGCCTGCGCACTGAACCCGCTGCCGGTGGTGGTGCCGTGCCACCGGGTGATCCGTTCGGATGGATCGCTGGGCCAGTATGCGGGCGGGGCCGCGGCCAAGGAGATTCTTCTGCACCTGGAAGGGGCGGCATGAAAGCTGACGAACGAGTGGCCGCAGCGGATTGGGCCGCGGTAGCCGCCGCGCTGGACGAGGAGGGCGGGGCCCTACTGCCGGAGCTGCTTACGCCCGATGAGTGCGCCGCGCTGGCTTCGCTGTATGACGAGACCGGGCTTTTCCGGGCCACCGTGGACATGGAGCGGTACCGGTTCGGGTCCGGGGAGTACAAGTACTTCACCGCGCCGCTACCCGAGCCGGTCGAGGCGCTGCGGCAGGCCCTGTACCCGCGGCTGCGGCCGATCGCCCAGGACTGGTACGCCAAGCTGGGCCGGGACGCGGAGGCGGCCGGCTGGCCCGAGTCGCTGGACGAGTGGCTGGACATCTGTCACCAGGCCGGGCAGACCAAGCCCACCCCGCTGCTGCTCCGCTACGGCCCCGGCGACTGGAACGCCCTGCACCGCGACCTGTACGGCGACAAGGTGTTCCCGCTGCAGGTGGTGATCAATCTGAACGATCCCGGGCGGGACCACGAGGGCGGCGAGTTCCTGCTGCTCGAACAGCGGCCGCGGGCGCAGTCGCGGGGTTCGGCGCGACTGGTGCCACAGGGGCACGGGCTGGTCTTCACCACCCGGGACCGCCCGGTGCGCTCGGCGCGGGGCTGGTCGGCGGCACCGGTCCGGCACGGGGTGTCGGTCATCCGGTCCGGGCAGCGGCACACTCTGGGGCTGCTCTTCCACGACGCGGCCTAGGTTCCAGCCAGGCGTTCCATCAGGGTGGCGGCCAGGCGGAGGAGTTCCTGCTCGGTCGGGGTGAGCTGGGTGGTCATGGCCTGGGCCAGCCAGGCGTCGCGCTGGCCGACGTCGCGGCGGAGGGCGTCCCGGCCGGGGTTGGTGATGGCCAGCAGGGCGCGGCGGCCGTCGGCGGGGTCGGGCTGGCGGCCGATCAGCCCGCTGGCCTCCAGGGCGGCCAGGACGCGGGTCAGTGACTGGGGCTGGACGCGCTGGGTCGCGGCCAGCTGGCCGGGGGTGAGGGGTCCGGCCTCGTTGAGCTCGGCCAGGACGGCCAGTTGGAGCAGGGGGACGTCGTGGGCGGGGCGTTCCAGGCGGAGACGGCGGCCGAGGCGGATGACGCCGCGGCGGACGGCGGTGGCGGCATCGGTGGCCTGTGGGTCGCGCTGGGCGGTCGCGGGGGGCTGCGCGTCGGCGGCTTCGGCGGCGGCGGGCATGATTAGTACGCTAGCACTTAATTTTATTTGATCGACTTGCTGGCCTGTGCTCACGTCCATTTGATATTCGAAGGTCTCTTCGCTGGCTTTTCAGTACGCTTGGCGTATGGATTTTGCGTTCTGGCGGCGATGGTGGCGGCGGGCTCCGGGGACGGGTTCGGCCGCGGCTCCGGAGGTGGTTCCGGGTGCGAGCGGCGAGGGCGGGCGGATCTCGCGGACCAGCCAGGCGGTGGCGCTGACCCGGGTCCGGCTCGACCGGGCGCACAGTCCGGAGGGCGACCCGCTGGCCCAGGCCCGGCTGTGCGAGGGCATGCGGCCCACGCCGATCGACCGGCTCCGGCCGATGCTGACCGCGCGGACCCGGTTCTTCGATGAGGCGGTGACCTCGGCGCTGGCCGACGGCACCGACCAGGTGGTGATCTGCGGGGCCGGATACGACGACCGGGCGCTGCGGTTCCGGACCAGCGGGGTCCGGTTCTACGAACTGGACCAGGGCCCGACCCAGGCCGACAAGAGGCGCCGCCTGATGGCGCTGGGTTCGGACCTGAGCGGGCTGACGCTGGCCACGGCCGACTTCCGCAGGGACGACGTGGCGGCGGTGCTGGCCGGGCACGGGCACGACGCGGGGCGGCCGACGCTGTTCATGTGCGAGGGACTCCTCATCTACCTGGATGAGCCGGTCCTGACCGGGTTGCTGTCCGGGCTCGCGTCCGGCGCCGCGGCCGGAAGCACGCTGGCCGCCAGCCTGGCCGTGCACGCCGAGGGGCTGGCCACGGCCGAGGTCCTGGCCGCGGCCAATGCCCGCCGCCGGGCCGGCCAGACCGAGCCGTGGCGCACGATCCTGCCCCGGGACGAGCAGATCGGCCTGCTGGCCCGGGCGGGCTGGCGGACCGACCAGGCCGTCGACGCGGCCGACCTCGAGGCCTCGGCGCCGCCGGGCCGTACCTTGCTGGTGCTGGCTCACCCGGACCGCTAGCCAGCCTGGGCGGGCTGGCCGGGGTCAGCGGCTGGTGAGGACGCCGAACGGGCTGGGGGCCAGGAACTCGACCCGGAGGACCCGCTGGCCCCCGGGCAGCGTGACCAGCTCGGTGCGGTCGGGGCGGGGGCCGGGGCCGCCGTTCATGGCCGAGCGCAAGGCCTGCACGTAGGCCGGGGTGCTCAGCACGGCGGCGGGATCGCTGGCGGCCAGGTCGGCGTAACGCAGTGGAACCTCGGGGCTGGCGCCCAGGCCGACGTTGCCGAATTGCACGATGCTGATCGACCCCGCCCCGCCCGCGGCGTCGGCGATGGCCTCCATGAGGCGGCCGTCGATCCGGCCGGCCTGGAGATCGGCCTGGGCGGCCCCGGAGATCGTGATCGTCCTGGTGTTCTGGGCCAGCGCGGTCTCTGAGTTCTTCCGCGCGGCCTGGTCCTGGCGGGCCTTCTGCTCCCAGGTGGCGGCGTTCTTGTCGGCCTGGGGGACGACGATGCGCACGCTGACCATCGAGTTCCCCGCGCCGAACGTGGCCAGGGCGGCCGGGGCCCAGGCGGTGGCCAGGCTGCTGCCGAACAGGTGACGGGCGGCCGGGGTCACCACCACGACCCCGGAACCGGACAGCGCCGAAGTCGTGGTGAGCTTGCGCAGGTTGGCCGGTGCGTAGCCGTGGGCCACCAGGGCGGCGCAGGTGGACTGGTCGCAGGCGACCACGGTCTTGGGATCGACCTGGCCGACCACCCACTTCACGGCGGCGGCCTCGGCCGCGGGGGCGGCCGGGCCCGAGGCGGACGAGCCGGTGGGCTGGGGCGCGCCGTGGCCCGACGTGACCAGGACCGCGACCACCGCCCCGGCCGCCACCACGGTCACCGCGCCAGCGATCAGCCCGGCCCGGCCCCGCCGCCGCGGCGGCGCAGCGGGTCGCGGGGCCACCGTGGGCGGGGCCACGGTGGGCGGGGCCACGGTGGGCGGGGCCGTGATGGGCGGGGCCGTGGTGGGCGAGGCGCTGACCGGGCCTGAGGGGTGGCCGGGGCCCATGCCCGGGGCGGGCACCGAGATCGGGGCCGGCCCGGCCGCCGGGGGCACTGAGGGGGCCAGGGCCGGGTGGCCCGCGGTGGCCCGGGCCGCGCCCGCGGTGAGCGACCGGCCCAGGGCCGAGGCCGCGCTATTGGGGCCGCTGGGGCTCATGGGGCCGCCGGGGCGGATGAGGCCGCTGGGGCGGATGAGGCCGCTGGGGTTGCTGGGGTGAGGGTCGGCGGAAAGGAGCGAATTGCGGGCCTGGAGTTCCGGGGCGGCGGCCGCGGCGGCAGGGGGCGAAACCGGTTCAGCGGACGCCGCGTTATTGGCCGGGGCGTCATTGACGCCGGGCGCGATGACGTTGGGGCCGGAGGTGGCGGGGACGCCGGGGCTGGCCGGGCGGTCGGCCTGGCCGCGGCGGCCGGAGCGACCGCGACGTCCGGGCTTGTCGGAGGGGTCGGAGTGAGCGGCCCGCTTGCGTTGGGGGTACGGCCGCCGGGCCGGCCCGGACGGGTCATCCGGATCCTGGGGACTGGCCGTGGGCGGGACCAGGGGCACTCCGGCCGTGCGCCGCTGGGGCGGGTGGCGCAGCATCTCGGTGACCCGCTCGCGGGCCTGAGCGCGGTTGGCGTCGGTCTGGGCGCGCTCGGCGTCGACCGCGGCTTGCATGCGCTGGCGCAGGTCATCGGTCAGTGGGCGCGGGCCGGCCGACGTCGCGGCCGGGCGCGCACCGGCCTCGGTGGCGCCGCGCTCGCGTTGCGGCAACGGGCGGCCTTCATCACTCATACGGTCCCCCCAGCGGCTCGCACAGCGGGAGGGATGCGAACCGCACAGTACAGCGCAGCATACAACGAACCGTTTATTCAAGCCCGATGATGAATCGTAACCCTAAGAACTGTTAAACCCACTAAACAGGTTCAGTATCGTCGCCGCGGCCACAGTGATCCTTTTCCGGCGGCACGATCATCCGCCCGTGGCGGAATGAATACTTCGCGCTACCACCGGACCGCGGTCGGCGCGGGAGCGCCTGCGTATGGGGGGAACCGAGCCTCCCGCCCGGCCCTGGCCGCAGCGGCCGGCATCCCCGAAAGCGGGGATGGACAATTCCCGGCCGGCCGTTCCTGGTAAGGGATAGTCCTTTGAGCCAACCGGTCAGGAGTGCACTTTTGCGATGGGCCGTCCGGAGCGGCCGTTTCTGCGGTCAACCGCACACGCACCGGCTCCGAGATGGGCTGATCGCCTTTACCGGGCAGATGTTGATCTTTGCCGAAGGCCGCCGGGCCAGACGGGGGCGGGTAGTTTCTGCGGATTAATTTACAGAAACGCCCTTCTTTAACAGAACCTGACGTTACGGTCTGGTTTGCGGTTTCCGAGCCGCGACGTCCGGCCCGGCCGGGTCGTCGTGGCCTGGAACCCGCGGGGGGTGGGTCAGCCGAAGCACCCCTGTATGCCTTGATGCCAGCAGGTAGGACTTATGGAGCATGGCCCAGTCGCCCGGGGGCCGTTCGAGCCGAGGAACCCGGCCCGCCAGGAGCCACCGTCGGCCGCTGCCCGTACGGCACCATCTCCACCAGCAACTCCAGCAACCCCAGCTTCACCGGTACCCCCGCCGCCATCAGCAGCCCCGTGGGCCGGACCGGGTGAGGCGCTGTTCAACTGGACGTCGGGCTGGCCGCTGGTTCCGGTCCTGATCCTGCAGGCGGCCTTGTCGGCCCGGGTGATCCGGTTCGACACCGCGTTCCAGGACGAGGCCCTGTACCTGTGGGCCGGGCACCTGGAGTGGGCCGGCCTGCTGCACGGGCGGGCGTTGCCGCAGTTCCCGGCCTTCTTCTCGGGCGCGCCGGTGATCTACCCGCCGCTGGCCGCGCTGGTGGACAGCGTGGGCGGGCTGGACGGGGCGCGCCTGCTGTCGCTGGTGTTCATGCTGGGCGCCACCGCGCTGCTCTACGCCACGGCGGGGCGGCTGTTCGGCAAGTGGGCCGCCTTCTTCGCGGCCGTGCTGTTCGCCATCATCGGCCCCACCCTGCATCTGGGCTCGTTCGCGACCTACGACGCGATGGCGCTGTTCCTGGTCGCGCTGGCTTCGTGGCTGGTGGTGCGGGCCGGGGACCGGGCCGACGCCACGCTGTGGATGACCGCGGCCGGGCTGACGCTGGCCATAGCCAACCTGACCCTGTATCCGTCGGCGTTGTTCGACCCGGTGGTGATCCTGCTCGCGCTGGTGGTCGCGATCCCGCGGCCGGGGGGCCGCCTGGCCGTCAGCCGGGCCCTGACCCTGCTGGCCATCGCGGGCGTGCTGGTCACGGCGGCGCTGCTGCTGGGCGGCAGCCGGTACTGGCACGGCGTGCAGGTGACCACGGTGTCCCGGGCCCCGGCCCAGGACTCGGTGCTGACCGTGCTCGGGAACTCGGTGGCGTGGACGGGGTTCATCGCGGCCATCGCCGTGGCCGGCGCGGTGGCCGGCTGGATCAGCCAGCCCCGGAGCGCGAAAGCCTGGCTGCTGACCCTGATGGCCGCGGCGATCGTGCTGGTGCCGGCCGAGCAAGCCGGTCTGCACAGCCTGGCCTCGCTGAACAAGCACGGTGACCAGGGCGCCTGGTTCGCGGCCATCGCCGCGGGCTACGCCGTGGAACGATTCATAACCGCGGCGCCGGCCGGCCGCCTGCGCACGATCACCGCGGCGGCCAGCGTGGTGGCGCTGTGCTTCCCGGCCACCCTGGGCGCCCAGCAGTCGCGGGCGTTCGCGACCCAGTGGCCCAACTCGACCGCGATCGTCGACATCCTGCGCCCGCTGGCCGGCAACAGCTCCGGGCGGTTGCTGGTGGAGGATCCGTCGATCGCCGAGTACTACCTGCCATCCGGCAGTCAGTGGGAGCGCTGGTCCAGCACCAGGAACATCGTCCGCCCCGGCGGCAGCCCGACCGGGGGCCCGAGCGCCAAGGCCGGGGTGGTCGGCCCGGGCAACGCCGGCACCTACGCCATGTACATCAAGCACGGCTACTTCGACTACATCGCGCTCAACTTCGTGGACACCACGGCCCTGGACCACACGCTGGCCAGGGACATCCGGGCCAACCACAAGTATCACCTGATCGACGTGGTGCCCTACGGGCAGTTCGGCGGCAAGCCGGGCACGTACATCATCTGGCGATACGAGCGGGCCTCGTGATCGACACCCCCGTGACCACCACTGACGCCCGGGCCGAGCCACAGCGGCTGGTGCCGCCGCGGCCGCCGGACGACGACGAGAAGTACAGCTACCTGCAGCGCAACCTGCCCTACCTGGCCATGGTCATCCTGCTCGGCTCGGTGTGCGTGATCATCAGCCAGCTGCGGTTCGAACTGCACGACCTGGTGCTGTCACCGTTCCTGGCCTTCACCGCGGTCTACGTCGTCTACCAGGCCATTAGCCTGCCGGTGAACTTTGCCGGGCGCGGGTTCGATCTGGCCGCCCACCAGGCCAAGATCGCGGCCTGGCGGCCGGAGGCCTACCCGGACATCGACGTCTACCTGCCGATCTGCGGGGAGCCGATCGAGCTGCTGCGCAACACCTGGACGGCGGTGGCCGCGCTGGCCGGCGAGTACCAGGGCCTGGGCCAGCTCCAGGTGCACGTGCTGGACGACGGGCCGGACCCCGAAGCCCGGGCCATGGCGGCCGAGTTCGGCTACCACTACCTGCACCGCGAGGACTGGCCCGCGGGCAAGAAGGCGGGCAACCTGCGCTACGCGTTCGGCCGGACCAGCGCCGAGCTGTTCGTGATCTTCGACGCGGACTTCGCGCCGCGGCCGGACTTCCTGGCCGAGACGCTGCCCTACCTGGACGACCCGCGGATCGCGATCCTGCAGACCCCGCAGTTCTTCCGCAGCCACCCCGGGCAGACGTGGATCGAGCGGGCGGCCGGGCCGATCCAGGAGATCTTCTACCGGGCGGTGCAGGTGGCCCGGAACCGGCTGGACGCCGCGGTGTGCTGCGGGACCTCGGCCGTGTACCGGCGGCGGGCGCTGGAGCCGTTCGGCGGCCCGACGCTGATCCCCTACGCCGAGGACGTGCATACCGGGCTGGACGTGCGGCGGGACGGCTGGTCGGTGAGCTACCTGCCGATCGTGCTGTCCACCGGGATCTGCCCGGACAACCTGGACAGCTTCGTACGCCAGCAGTACCGGTGGTGCTCGGGCAACGTGGGCATCGTCTTCTCCTGGCGGCTGTGGAAGATCCCGATGAGCCTGCCCGCCCGGCTCACCTACATCTCCGGGTTCCTCTACTACGCCTACACCGCGCTGCTGGTGTTCTTCGGGCCGCTGATCCCCATCGTCATGCTGGCCTTTCTGCCCGGCCAGATCCGGCTGCGTAACTTCCTGGTCCTGCTGCCGGCCATGTTCACCGGGTTCGTGCTGTACCCGCTGTGGCACCGGGCCCGGTTCGGGGCGGGCATCTGGCCGCTGGGCGTCGCCCGCGGCTGGGCCCACGTGTTCGCGATCTGGGACGGCGCCTGGGGCCGGTCCATGAGCTGGCACCCGACCCGGACGCCGGGCAGTTCGCTGCGGCGGTTCCGGCTCGGGGTGACCTGGTGGAGCGGGGGCGCGGCTCTGATCTGGCTGGGTCTGGCGCTGTGGCGGATGGCCAGCGCGGCCGGGGATGGCCACGGCGGCGGGTCCTGGCAGTTCGCCGTCCTGTTGTTCTTCGGCTTGCTCAACTTCGCCGTGGTGAGCCGCGTGATCATTCCCGGAAGCAGGCCCGCATGAAATCCCGCGTGGTAGTGGCCCTGGCCATGCTGATGGCCCTGGCCTCGGTGAGCGGCACGGTCAGCCGCGTGGTCGGGACCGCCCGCGTCAGCCCGCCCGCTGCGCACGCCCGGCTGGCCCCGCGGCTGGCCGCCTACCTGGGCGCGTTCGAGCCGGGGGCGCCGCCGGACTACGCGCCGGTGGCCAGCTTCGCCAAGGCGGCCAACCGGCCGCCCAACCTGGTCGGCTACTACAGCGGCTGGGCCCAGCCGTTCGACACGTCGTTCGCCACCACCCTGCACCACCACGGGATCATCCCGTTCGTCCAGATCGACCCGACCGACGCCTCGGTCGCGGCCATCGCCCACGGCAGCTACGACGAGTACCTGCGCTCGTACGCGGACAGCGTGCGCAACTTCGGCACCGCGGTGGTCATCGGGTTCGGGCACGAGATGAACGCGAGCTGGTACTCCTGGGGCTACCAACACACCGAGCCGGCCACGTTCGTGGCCGCCTGGCAGCACCTGGTCACGCTGTTCCGCAAGCAGGGCGCGGACAACGTGACCTGGCTGTGGACGCTGGAGGCGTCCAGCAACGGCACCGGCCCGGTCAAGGACTGGTGGCCCGGCTCCAAGTACGTGACCTGGGTCGGCGTGGACGGGTACTACTACCGGCCGTCCGACACGTTCGCGTCGGTATTCGGGCGGACCATCAACCAGGTCCGGCAGTTCACCAACGCCCCGGTCCTGCTGTCGGAGTGCGCGGTCGGGCCCACGGCCGGGCAGTTCAGGAAGATCCTGGACCTGTTCCAGGGCATGCAGACCGACAACACGCTCGGGCTGGTGTGGTTCGACAAGAAGCAGGCCGGCAGCCCCTACCGGCAGGACTGGCGGCTGGAAGACCACCCGCTGGCCATCGAAGCGTTCCGGCTGGGCGTGCGGGACGACCTCATGCCGGTCACCCCGACGGGTTAACCGTGTCGTTCGCCGCTCCCCAGGTCGCGCCGCCCGCGACCAAGCCGGCCCCGGGTCACACGGTGCCCCGGACGGTGGGCCTAGCGCTGGCCCGGGCGCTGGGCCGGACGCTGGCCCGGTGGCCGCGGCCGGCCGTGGCCCTGGGGGTGGTGCTGGTCACCCAGACCGCGCTGTCGCTCCGGCTGACCTGGACCAACACCGCGTTCCAGGACGAGGCCCTGTACCTGCGGGCCGGGCACCTGGAGTGGGCGCACTGGACCCGGAACGCGCCGATCCCGGACTTCCCGGCCTACTTCTCCGGGGCCCCGGTGGCCTACCCGCCGCTGGGGGCGCTGGCCGACAGCCTGGGCGGGCTGACCGCGGCCCGGCTGCTGTCGCTGGCCTGCATGCTCGGGGTCACCGGACTGCTGTGGGCGGCCACGGCCCGGCTGTACGGGCGCCGGGCCGCGCTGCTGGCCACCGGGTTGTTCGCCACCTTGACCGGGACCCAGTTCCTGGGCAGCCTGGCCACCTTCGACGCCCCCGCACTGCTGCTCACGGCCCTGGCCAGTTGGCTGGGGGTGCGCGCGGCCGCCGCGGCGCACCCGGCGGCCCGGACCGGCCTGCTGGTGGGGGCCGGGCTGGTGCTGGCCGGGGCCGACGTGACCAAGTACGCGACCGTGCTGTTCACGCCGGTGGTGCTGGTCCTGGTGGGCCTGGCCGCCTGGCGCCAGCGCCCCGGGTGGGCCTGGCTGGCGAACGCGGCCAGCGTGCTGGCGGCCTGGGCGGTTCCGCTGGCGGTGGCCATCGGCGCGGGCGGGCGCGACTACTGGACGGGCGTGACCGCGACCACGCTGGCCCGGCCCGCGGCGGCCACCCCGGTGACCACCGTGCTCAAGGATGGGTACGTGTGGACCAGCCTGGTGCTGGTCCTGGCCGTGCTCGGGGTGTGGCTCTCGGCCCGGAGCCGGGAGCGGGCCCGGGTCCTGCCCGCGGTCCTGCTGGCCGCGGCGCTGCTGGCCCCGGCCGGGCAGGCCCGGCTGCACACCGCGGTCAGCCTGCAGAAACACGTGGTGTTCGGGGCCTGGTTCGCGGCCATGGCGGCCGGCTACGGGCTGGCCCGGCTGAGCCGGGTCGACCGCGGCTACGGCTGGGCGGTGGTGATGGCGCTGCCGATCGCGGCGGCCACCCTGTTCGGCTCGATGGGCCAGGCCCGCTTCCTGCACCGCGACTGGCCGGACGCCACCGCGCTGATCCGGGTCCTGCGGCCGGCCGTGCAGGCCCACCCCGGCAGTTACCTGGCCGAAGACGACGACGTCGAGGCCTACTACCTGCGCGGCCAGGTCCGGTGGCAGAACTGGTCCGGCACCTATTACTACCGGTACGGGGACCTCACCGAGGGCGCGGCGTCGTACGCGGCGGCGATCGCCCAGCGGCACTTCGCGCTGATCATCCTGGACTACGCGGACACCGCACCGGCCGACCAGGAGATCACCGCCGACCTACGGCACTCCGGCGGCTACCGGGTGCTGGCCCGCGCGGGCCGGTTCACCGTGTGGGCGTCCCGAACCGGGGGGGCCCGTGTCGGTCACTGACTCCCCGGTGGCCGCACCGGATGCCGCCCCCGCGCCCGATGGCATGTACCTGCCCGCACCGCCCGACGACACCGAGAAGTACGGGTACTTCGGGCGGCCGCGCCGCCTGGTGTTCGCCTGGCTGCTGGTGGCGTCGGCCGGGGTGCTGTACGGCTACGTGCACGTGGCCGCCCGGGCCTGGCTGGTGTCCCCGCTGATGTGGCTGCTGCTGATGGTCATGGTGCCGCCGGTGGTGGTCAACTTCTGGCTGCGGGCGGGCCGGCCCCGGCTGACCCTGGCCCAGCACCAGGCCACGGTGGCGGCCTGGACCGAGCACGGGGAGACCGTCGACGTGTTCCTGCCCAGCGCCGGGGAGCCGCTGGCCCTGCTGGACAATACGCTGCGGCACGCCAGCCAGCTGCGCTGGGGTGGCCGCCTGACCGTCTACGTACTCGACGACTCGGCCCGCCCCGAAGTCCGCGACCTGGCCGGCCGGTACGGCCTGCGCTACGTGGTGCGGCCGGACCCGGGACAGCTGAAGAAGGCCGGCAACCTGACCCACGCCCTGAGCATCAGCGACGGGGAGTTCATCGCGGTCATCGACGCCGACTTCGCGGTCCGGCCCGAATTCCTGTACGAGACCATGCCCTACTTCGCCGAAACCAGCGTGGGGATCGTGCAGACCGCCCAGTTCTACGAGGTGGGCCGGGGCGCCCGGTCCTACATCCAGCGCTACGCGGGCACCCTGCAGGAGATCTTCTTCCGCTACATCCAGCCGGCCCGGGACCGCTACCGGGCCGCGATCTGCGCGGGCACCAACCTGGTCTACCGGCGGGCCTCGGTGGTGACGGCGGGCGGGTTCGCGCAGGTCCCGATCGGCGAGGACGTGCACACGGGGGTGAAGCTGTGGGCGGCCGGGCAGCAGACCCGGTACCTGCCGCTGTGCCTGGCCCGGGGCGTGGCCCCGGTCGACTTCCCGTCCCTGGCCAATCAGCAGGCCCGCTGGTGCCGCTCGTCGATGCTGCTGATGATCGACGAATACTTCATCAAAGCGGCCTTCGACTGGAAACAGCGGGTCGCGTTCTGGGCCGCGTTTCTGTATTACATGTCCTCGGCGGCGCTGCTGCTGACCGGCCCGTTCCCGACCCTGACCATGATCTGGTGTTACCCGGGGCTGGTGCACCCGCACAACTACCTGCCGCTGCTGCCGGCCCTGACCGCCACGTTGTTCGCGTTCCCGCTGCTGAGCCGGGGCTGGCGGCCGACCATCTACCGCGTCTGCCTGATGAACTCGTGCTGCCACCTGTACTCGGTGTGGTTCGCGCTGCGGGACCGGGTCGCCGAGTGGGTGCCGACCGGCGCGTCACCCGAGCAGGGGAAGGTCCCGCGCGCGGTCAACCGCATCCTCTGCACCTGGATCGTGCTGGTCCAGCTGCTGCTGTGGACGGGGCTGGCCCTGCGGATGCACCAGTTCGGCTGGCGGCCGTACTGGGCCACCGAGGTCCTGGCCGCGGTGCAGCTCTACTTCGTGGCCCCACTCATCACCCCCAGCAAAGGAGTGACGACCTGATGTCAACCGGCACCGAGACCGGACCCCGGACCAGAGCCCGGCGTCAGCGCCAACGGCGCCGTCCGTTCGTCACCGCCGGGCTGGCCGTGCTGGCCGTGGTGGCCGTCGCCGTTGGCCTGGTGGTCTACAACGAGAACAGCCGCCCGCACGGGCCGCTGCCCTCGCTGCCGTCCGCGGCCGGCGCCTACCTGGGCGTCTACACCAAGGACCTGCCCGCCTCCTACAGCAAGGTCAGCGCGTTCCGCCAGGCCACCGGGAGCACCCCGGACCTGGTCATGTACTACAGCGGCTGGTACGTGCCGTTCCCGACCCGGTTCGCCACCACCGTGGCCGAGAACGGCGCGGCGCCGCTGATCCAGATGGACCCGGACCGGCGTGACATCAGCATCGCCAAGATCGCGACCGGCGGCTACGACGCCTACCTGAGCCAGTACGCCGAGGCGGTGAAGGCCTACCGGCACCCGGTCGTGCTGAGCTTCGGGCACGAGATGAACGGTTCCTGGTCCCGGTGGGGCTACACGCACGTCCCGCCCGCCACCTTCGTGGCCGCCTGGCGGCACATCGTCAACGAGTTCCGGGCCCTGGGCGTGCACAACGTGACCTGGCTGTGGACGGTCAACATCGTCAACAACACCAGGAAAGGCACCATCCCCGATCCGAAGGCCTGGTGGCCGGGGTCCCGCTACGTGAACTGGGTCGGCATCGACGGCTACTACCTGAAGTCCGGCTGGCAGTTCGCCCCGCTGTTCGGCCCGACCATCAACGACGTGCGCCAGTTCACCACCGACCCGATCCTGATCGCGGAGACCGGGGCCGAGACCACGGCCGACCAGCCGGCCAAGGTCGCCGACATGTTCGCCGGGGTCAAGAGCTACGGGCTGCTCGGGCTGGTGTACTTCGACTCGACCAACTCGGCCCATCAGGCGTTCGGGCTCAGCGGCCAGGCCGCGATCGACGCCTTCCGCAAGGGAGCCAGCGCCTACCACCGGCCCGGTTCGTGACCAGCGACCAGCGCCTGGGACGGCACCGGCCGGAGGTGACCAGCCCGGGCCGGCCGGGCCGCGTCCGGCCGCGCCAGGTCCGGCGGGTCCGGCGGCGGACGCGCATCGTCATCGCCGTCGTCCTGGTCGCGGCGCTGGCCGGGGTGGCCGGGCTGTACGCGACCGCCGGGCCGGCCACCGGAGCCGGATCCCTGGCCCGCGGCGACGCCCGGGACCCGTTGCCGACCCGGGCCGGCTCCTACCTGGGCCTGTACCCGGACGGGGTGCCGTCGTCGTACGCGAACGCGCGGGCGTTCACCAGCGCCACCGGGGTCACGCCCAACCTGGTCGTCTACTACAGCGGCTGGCTGGAGCCGTTCCAGGCCCGCTTCGCCAGCACCGCGTCCCGGGCCGGGTCGGTGCCGCTGGTGCAGATCAACCCGACCGGAGTCAGCCTGGCCGCCATCGCGGCCGGGCAGTACGACGAGTACCTGCGCGGCTACGCGGCCGCGGTGCACCGCTACGGGCACCCGCTCATCCTGAGCTTCGGGCACGAGATGAACGGCACCTGGTACTCCTGGGCGGCCGGGCACACCGCGCCCGCGACGTTCGTGCGGGCCTGGCGGCACATCGTGGACGTGTTCCGCGCGGCCGGGACCTGGAACGTGACCTGGCTGTGGACCGTCAACGTGGTCCAGGCCCGGACCGCATCCGCCGGCGCTGGCACCGGCGGGGCCGAAGGCGGGGTGGCCTCGCCCCGGCCCTGGTGGCCGGGCGCGCAGTACGTGAGCTGGGTGGGGATCGACGGGTACTACTACTCCCCCGCGACCAGCTTCGCCGCCTTGTTCGGGCCGGCCGTGGCCGGCGTCCGGGCCTGGACCCGGAAACCCATTCTCATCGCCGAGACGTCCGCGACGCCGTCGGCCGGCCAGCCCGCGAAGATCGCTGACCTGTTCGCGGGTATCCACCTCTATGGACTGCTGGGGTTTGTGTGGTTCGACAACAAGACCAACCAGGACTGGCGGCTGACCAGCGCGACGGCGATCGCCGCGTTCAAGCGGGCGGCCCGGGGCTACCACCTCGCGCCGTGACCCGGCGCCGCCGCCGCCGGAACCGCACGCTCCTGGCCGGGGTGGGCGTGGTGCTGGTGCTGGCGGTGGCGATCGGGCTGGTGGTGACCAGGCCGTGGGAGTCCGGCATCCCGACCGGGACCCCGGTGCCGACGGTGCGGTACCTGGGCGTGTCCGAGTCGGACTCCCCCACGTCCTACGCCGGCACCGAACGCTTCGCCCAGGACATCGGCGGGCGGCCCAACGTGGCCATTTACTACAGCCAGTGGCCGCAGCCGTTCCAGCAGCGCTTCGCGGCCACCGCGGCCGCCCACGGCGCGGCCACGCTGGTGCAACTCGACCCCGAGCACATCTCGCTGGCCGCCATCGCCGACGGGCGGTACGACGGCTACCTGCGCCAGTTCGGCGGGCAGATCAAGGCGTTCGGCCACCGGGTGGTGCTGTCGTTCGGCCACGAAATGAACGGCTACTGGTACACCTGGGCCAACACTCAGACCGACCCGGCCACGTTCGTGCGGGCCTGGCGGCACATGGTCGACGTGGTCCGGGCCACGGGCGCGTCCAACGTGACCTGGCTGTGGACGGTCAACGTGGTCCAGACCGAGCAGTCGCCCCAGATTCCCGACCCGCGGGCCTGGTGGCCGGGGCCGTCCTACGTCGACTGGGTGGGCATCGACGGCTACTACCACTCGACCAGCGACACCTTCAGCCAGGTGTTCGGCCCGACCATCGTGGACGTGCGCCGGCTGACCCCGGCACCGATCCTCATCACCGAGACCGGGGCGGCGTCTTCGTCCGTGCAGCAGGTGGCGGTCAAGGACGTGTTCGCGGGGGTCCGTACCTTCGGGCTGCTCGGATTCCTGTGGTTCGACGAGAACAAGCCCGGGACCCGGTGGCACATCACCAGCCCGCAGGTGTTCGCCACGTTCCGGCAGCAGGCACACCGCTACTACAAGTAGCCAAATATTACGTGATCGCACAAATTGTCAACCTAAAAGGGAATGGCCGGGACAACTTTGGGCCAATCTGGCATGCTGGCACTTGTTTATACAGGGGGGCGTCTTGAGCGATGCCCGTTCGGAACTCGATGCACCGGCATCGGCATGGGGAGGGACCATGATCATTCAAAACCACGCAGCTAATTGTTAGTCAATTAGAGCGTTCGGCCGTTCGCGCCACGCTGAGCCCTCACCCCGGCTCCAGCCTCGGCCGGATGCCGATCTTGAACCTCCTGGACCCGGCCCGGTCGAACCAGCACCGCGAACCAGCCCGAGCCAGTCCCGTCGAGCCAGCCCCGCTGAAGCAGCCCGGTTGAGTTGGCCCGGTCAACGGCAGTAGCCGGTCAGCATTTCCCCTTTGTTTTACCTGCCGATTTGGCGTACCTAAATGATCTTTTGGATAAGCGGAAGGTGGTGAAACGGCCAATGGCGGTCCCCCGGGTTTCCGTGGTCATTCCGGCACTCAATGAAGCGCGCAACCTTCCGCACGTCTTTGCCAGCATGCCGCCGGATATCCACGAAGTTATTCTGGTCGACGGCTGCTCGGTGGACGGCACGGCCGACGTGGCCCGGGCCCTGTGGCCCGGGGTGCACATCGTCACCCAGACCCGCACCGGCAAGGGCAACGCCCTGGCCTGCGGGTTCGCCCGGACCACGGGCGACATCATCGCCGCCGTCGACGCCGACGGGTCGGCCGACCCGGCCGAGATCCCGCGGTTCGTGCAGGCTCTGGTGGACGGGGCCGACTTCGCCAAGGGGACCAGGTTCGGCCCCGGCGGCGGCAGCAGCGACCTGACCCGGCTGCGCCGGGCCGGCAACCACGTGCTGACCGCACTGTTCAACTGGGTCTACGGCTGCCGGTACTCCGACCTCTGCTACGGGTTCAACGTGTTCTGGCGCCGGCACGCCGGGGCGCTCGGCCTGGACAGCGGCTCGCCCGCGCCGGCCGGTGGGACCCGGCTGTGGGGCGACGGCTTCGAGATCGAAACCCTCATCCACGTCCGGGTCGCGCAGGCGGGCCTGGTCGTGGCCGAGGTGCCCAGCTTCGAGCACGCCCGGGTCTTCGGGGCCAGCAACCTGAACGCGGTCAGGGACGGCCTCCGGGTGCTGCGCACGATCATGACCGAGCGCCGGGCCGGGCCGACCGAGCGCCGGGCCGAGCGGACCGAGCAGGCCGAACTGTGGGTGGCCGCCCCGGCGATCCGGCCCGGGCGGCCGGTCACGGAGGACGCATGACCGAGGCCGCCACGGTCAGCGTGATCATCTGCGCCTGGACCGAGGACCGCTGGCCGATTCTGGCCGACGGGGTGGACAAGGCCCGCAAGCAGCTGCGGGACGGCGACGAGCTGATCGTGGTGGCCGACCACAACGAGCGGCTGCGGACCCGCTGCGCCGCGGCGTTCGCCGGGTTCGCCGGGGTCCGGGTCATGGCCAACCAGCAGCGCCGCGGCCCGTCCGGGGCCCGGAACACCGCCATGCATACGGCCAGCGGGTCGGTGATGGTGTTCCTGGACGACGACGCGATCCCGTCCGACGGCTGGCTGGACGCGATGCGGGCCCCATACGCCGACCCCGCCGTGTACGGGGTGGGCGGGGTGGCCCGGCCGCGCTGGCCCGGGCACCCGCCGCGCTGGTTCCCGGACGAGTTCCTGTGGGTGGTGGGCTGCAGCCACCGCGGCCTGCCGCCGGCCGCGCAGCCGGTGCGCAACCTGCTCGGGGCCACCATGTCGTTCCGGGCCGAGGCGTTCGGCCTGGCCGGGACCTTCGACGAGGCCCTGGGACGGCGGCCGGAGAAGCCGCTGGGTGGCGAGGAGACCGAGTTCTGCATCCGGCTGACCCGCGACCATCCCGGGTCGCAAGTGCGGTTCGACCCGGCGGTGCAGGTGGAGCACGTGGTCAGCCCGGACCGGGTCCAGCTCCGGTACTTCCTGCACCGGTGCTGGTCCGAAGGCACCTCCAAGGCCGAGGTCACCCGCCGGGTCGGGCCGGGCCAGGCGCTGAGCACGGAGCGGCACTACACCACCCGGGTGCTGCCGCGGGCGGTGGCGCGCGGGCTGGCCGACGGGCTGCGCGGCGACCGCTGGGGCCCGGCCCGGGCGGCGGCGGTGATGCTCGGGCTGGCCGTCACCGTGGCCGGGTACGCGGCCGGGACCGTGCGCGGTCCGGACCGCGGCGGCGGCGCATGAGCCCAGGCCGGAGCCCAGCCCGGGGCCCGGTCCGGGTGCTGGTGGTCACGCCGCAGTACCTGCCGGACCTGGGCGGGATCGAGCAGCACGTGCACGCCACCGCGACCCGGATCGCCCGGCGGGGCGACATCGCGCTGACCGTGCTGGCCACCGACCGGACCGGGACCCGGCCGGTGCTGGCCGACGGAGGCGGGTTCGCGGTCCACCGGGTCCGGGCCTACCCGCGTCACCGCGACTACTACGTGGCCCCCGGGCTGGGCCGGGTGATCCGCGAAGGGGACTTCGACCTGGTGCACTGCCAGGGCATCCACACCGCCGTGCCGGTGCTGGCCATGCGGGCGGCCCGGCGGGCCGGCCTGCCCTACCTGGTCACGCTGCACACCGGCGGGCACTCGTCCGGGCTGCGCAACCGGCTGCGGACCGTCCAGTGGCGGGCGCTGGGCCCCTGGCTGCGGGGGGCGGCCGCGGTGGTGGCGGTCAGCCGGTCCGAACGTCGCTTGTTCGAGGACACCAGCCGGATCGAGAGCGCCCGCATCCGCGTCATCAGCAATGGAGGAGACCTGAGCACACCGCCGCCGCCCACGGACGGGGCGACGGTCCCGCACCAGATCGTCTCCAGCGGCCGGCTCGAACGCTACAAGGGGCATCACCGGGCCATCGAGGCGCTGCCGCTGGTCCGGCGTTCGTTCCCCGACGCCACCCTGCGCATCCTGGGCGCCGGCCCCTACGAGCGCGCCCTGCGCCAGCGGGTGCGGACCCTCGGCCTGGACCAGGCGATCCGCATCGACTACATCGAGCCGGGCCAGCGCGGGGCCATGGCCGCCGCCCTGGGCGGGGCGGGCGTGTTCGCGGCCCTGTCGGACTACGAGGGCCATCCTGTGGCGGTGATGGAGGCGCTCACGCTGGGGGTGCCCGTGGTCGGCCTGCGCACCCCCGGCCTGGTCGACCTGGCCGAGGACGGCCTGATCGAGGGCCTGGCCGCTGACGCCGGGCCGGACGCGGTGGCCGGCGCGCTGGTGGCGGCGCTGCGCGCGCCCCGCCCGGGCCCGCGGGTGGGGGCACCGCCGGTGAGCCTGCCTTCCTGGGATGAGTGCGCCGACGCGCTGGCCGGGCTGTACCTGGAACTGTGCGGCCGCGAAACGGGGCTGGAGGTGCGCACTGGTTAGCCGTCTCCTGGCCGGCGCCCGGGCGGCGGTCCACCGTCAGTGGTCCGATCCGCTGTCCCGCGGCGGCCTGGCCCTGCTGGTCAACACCGGCCTGACCGGGATGCTCGGGTTCGCCTACTGGATCATCGCGGCCCGCCTGTTCTCGACCTACGCGGTCGGGGCGGCGGGCGCCCTGGTGTCGGCGGCCACCCTGTTCTCCGGGCTCGGCCAGCTCAACCTGTCCGGCATGCTGATGCGGTTCCTGCCCGGAGCCGGGACCAAGAGCCGGCGGCTGGTCTGGGTCACCTACGGGTTCGCGGCCGGGGCCTCGGCGCTGCTGGCCGTGGCCTGCCTGGCCGGCATCCGGCACTTCGGCTCGGCGCATTCGCCGCTGCGGCTGGACACCATGCAGTCGGCCCTGTTCGTGGGCTCGGCCGCCGCCACCGCCATCTTCGTGATCCAGGACAGCGTGCTGATCGGGGTCCGGCAGGCGCTGTGGATCCCGGCCGAGAACGGCACCTTCGGGGTGGCCAAGATCGTGCTGCTGTTCGTGTTCGCGCCGATCGGCACGGCCTTCGCGCTGTTCGGGGCCTGGATGATTCCGCTCACGCTGATGATCCCGGTGATCTCGGCGGTGCTGTTCGCCCGGTTCCTGCCCCGCCGGGAGGGCGGTGGCCGGCCGCTGCCGTTCGGCCGCCGGGCCCGGTCGAAGATGATGCGGTTCGCGGCCGGGGACGCCTTCGGCGGCCTGTTCACCCAGGCCTGGACGTACCTGCCGCCGATCATCATCACCGAACTGCTGGGCGCGCCGGTCAACGCGCTGTACTACATCTCGTTCCTGTTCTCGGGCACCGTCGACCAGATCGCGGCCAACTTCGCCTCCCCGCTGACGGTGGAGGGCGCGCACGCCCCGGCCGAGATCGGCCGCCTGATCCGGGCCACGCTGCGGCGGATCTACGCGGTGGTGCTGCCGGTGGTGATCGTGCTGATCACCGGCTGCCCGTGGCTGATCCAGGCGTTCGGGGCCAAGTACGCGGGCGCGGTCCTGCCCATGCGGTTGCTGCTGCTGGCCTGCCTGCCCAAGGTGATCTCCACCGTCTACTACGCCTACTGCCGGATCGACCGCAGCACCCACCGGTCGGCGGTCATGCAGGGCTACGTGGCCGTGACCACGCTGACCGCGGTGGTGCTGCTGGCCCGGCCGTTCCACCTGACCGGCATCTGCCTGGCCGTGCTGGCCGTGCAGACCTCGACCGGGCTGTACTCCTGGTGGGCGCTGCGCCGGAACCCGCTGCGGACCGCGGTCGATCCGGCCGCCCCGGGACGGCACCGGCGCGAGCTGACCGAGAGCCGGCCGTGACGCCGGCCAGCCGGCCAATCCGGGTGCTGCAGGTGTTCGACACGCTGTACGCGGGCGGGGCCGAGATGTCGCTGCTGGAGGTGATCCCGGACCTGGCCGGCCACGGAGTGCAGACCTCGATCGTGACCCTGCACCCGGACGACGGGGTGCTGGACGGGCGGCTGGCCGCGCTGGGGGTGCCCCGGGACCGGCTGCGCCGCGGCGACCCGGTGCGGGCCGCCCGCGAGCTCGGCCGGGCGCTACGGGAGCAGCGGCCGGACGTCGTGCACACCACGCTGCTGTTCGCGGGCCTGGCCGGGCGGGTGGCGGGCCGCCGGGCCGGGATCCCGGTCGTCACCACCCTGGCCAACCAGGACTACGGGCCCGAGCACCGGGCCAACTCCCGCTACGGCGCCTGGGCGGTCCGGGCCGCGCACACCGCCGACCTGGCCGTGGCCCCGCTGACGACCCGGTTCCACGCGGTGTCCCAGGACGTGGCCACGGTCATGGGCCGGCGGCTGCGGGTGCGCCCGGACCGGATCCAGGTCGTGTACCGGGGCCGGGACCCGGTCCGGCTGGGCGCGCCCAGCCCGGAACGCCGGGCCCGGGTCCGGGCTGCGCTCGGCCTCGGCGCCGACGCGCCGGTGGTGCTGGCCGCGGGACGGCTGGACCGGCAGAAGAACACCGAGACCACGATCGCGGCCTTCCGGCGGGTGCGGGACCGGCACCCGGACGCGGTGCTGCTGGTGGCCGGGCGGCCCGGCAACGCCAGCGCGGTGGTGGCGGCGGCGGCCGCGGCGGTCCCCTCGGTACGGCTGCTCGGGCACCGGGCCGACCTGCCCGACCTTATGTGCGCTTCGGACGTATTGTCGTTCCCGTCCCGATGGGAGGGACTGGGTGGGACACTGGTCGAGGCCATGGCGTTGCGGCTCGGCATCGCGGCGGCGGGCATCCCGCCGGTGGCCGAAGCCGTCGGTGAGGTGGGCTGGCCTCTGGTGCGGCCCGATGACGAGCAGGCCCTGGCCGACGGGCTGCTGTCGGTGCTGGAAGGCGGCCCCGTGAACCAGGCCAGGAAAGACGCTGGCCAGCAGCGTTTCCGCGACCGGTTCACCGCCGCCGCCGCGGCCGCGGGCATGGCCGCCCTGTACCGGGACGTGCTGCGGTGAGCGCGTCGCTGACCGACCGGTCGCGGCTGACCGGCCACCAGCCGCCGGGGGCGGCGCTCTCGCCGTGGGCCGGCCCGGTGATCGTGCTGGTCGCGCTGGGGGTGCTGGGCCAGGCCTGGCTGGGTGAGGTGGCCCGGGCCACCGGGTCGCTGCCGGCGCCGCTGTGGTACCTGACCCTGGGCCTGATCTACGTGCCGTCGGCGGCCCTGATCATGTCGTCGCGGCTGGGCGACCGGGGCCGGGTCTGGTTCACCCTCTACATGGCGCTGGCCCTGCTGGCGACCAGGTTCGTGCTCTACCCGGACCAGTTCGCCTACCACGACGAGCTGATCAACTACCGGGTGCTGCTGTCGATCCTGTCCCACCACCACCTGTTCACCCCGAACTCGCTGCTGCCCGACACCGCCGACTACCCGGGGATGCAGGTGGCCACGGCCGGGCTGCACCAGCTGACCGGGCTGTCTCCGCACCTGTCCGGGATCGCGGTGCTGTTCGCGGTGCGGGTGGTCATGACCCTGGCCATCGTCAAGATCATCGAACGCATCACCGGCAGCGTCCCGGCCGGCTGCCTGGCCGCCGCGATCTACGCCACCAACCCGCAGTACGTGTTCTTCAATTCCCAGTTCTCCTACCAGTCGGCGGCGCTACCGCTGGCGTTCTTCGCCGTGTACGTGGTCAGCGTCCGGTGCGAGCCGGGCCGGTGGCTGTCCATCGTGCCCGGGGCGGCGGTGGTGCTGGCCGTGGCGGCCAGCCACCACCTGACCTCGCTGGCCCTGGTCATCGTGCTGTGGGTCTGGTACCTGGCCACCCGGGTCACCCGGCGGCCGGTGCCCCGGCTGCTGCCGCTGGCCGTGGTCAGCGTGCTGATCGTGGCCGCCTGGACCTGGATGGCCCGGGCCGTGATCGTGCCGTACATCAGCGAGATCGCCAACAACAACCTGTCCACGATCATCCACCTGGCCACTGGCGGGGCCAGCCACGCCTTCTTCTCGGATGCGGCCGGAGACAAGAACCCGCTCTGGGAAGAGGCGGTGTCCCTGCTGTCGGTGCTGCTCATCGTCTGCACCCTGGTCCCGTCGCTGCTGCTGGCGGTGATCAAGTACCGGCGACTGAGCGCGGCGGCCCTGGTCCTGTTCGCGATCGCGGCCATCTACCCGGCGGTGCCGGCCGGCCACCTGGCCAGCGTGACCGCGGAGATCTCGGACCGGGCGGCCGGGTTCGTGTTCGTAGGGCTGGGCTTCATCGTGGCCGCCTGGTGGCTGCGGGACGCGCCGTTCCACCGCCACGCCCCGACCAGCCGGTTCACCCTGGGCCGGCGGCCGTGGGTCATCGTCACCGGGCTGACCGTGTGCTTCGTGGGCGGCGCGGTGCTGTCCGGGCCGGGCTGGATCTACGGGCCGGGCCGGTACCTGGTCTCGGCCGACAACCGGTCGGTGGACCAGCTGTCCCTGCAGGCGGCCTACTGGGAGGGCCGGTACCTGACCCCGGACGGCCGGACCTACTCGGACCGGGTCAACGGCTCGCTGGCCTCGGTGTACGGGAACCAGGACGTGCTGACCCCGCTGGCCGACCACATCCAGCAGGGCGCGGTCAGCAACCTGCTGCTGAGCCCGGACCGCGCGCCCGACCAGTCCCTGGCCTGCTCGATCCGCCTGCGCTACCTGATCGCCGACCAGCGGCTGTCGACCAGCCTGCCCCACCTGGGCATCTACGTGGACAACGGCGAGTTCCAGTACGGGGCCAGGACCAGCCCGCCGACCCCGAGCACGCTGACCAAGTTCGACGACGCGCCGGACGCCCAGCGCCTGTTCGACAACGGTGCAATCCGCGTCTACGACCTCAAGGACATGCCGTGCACCCCGGCGAAGTGATCACGCGGCTGGCGCTCACGGCCGCGGTGCTGGCGGTGATCGCGGTCAGCCCGGTGGTGTGGGTGGCGGCCCCGGTGGCGCTGGTGGCCATCGCGGCCACGGCCGAGCTGGCCGTCCGGCCCTACGCCGACGACCCGGCCGGCCGGCTGCTGCTGGCCTGCGGGGCGGTGGTGACCGGGCTGATCCTGGCCGGCCTGGCCCTGAACCTGCTGCCGGAGGGGCTGACCCGCCTGACCTGGGCGCTGGCCTGGCTGGCGATCAGCGTGGCGGTGCTGATCTGGCGGCGGCACTCGGCCACCGACCTGAGCTGGCTGCGGAACCTGGGCCGGTCCGGCCGGGCCCTGGCCCTGGGGGCGTGGATGGTGGCGGCGGTGGTGATCCTGGCCGGGGCGGTCGTGCTGGCCCAGGCCGGGGTGCGCAACTGGGACCGCCGGCCGGACCTGGCCTTCTCGGTGGTGTCCCGGACCCCGCGGGCGGTGGTGGTGCAGATCCAGGCCACCTCGACCACCCGGCGCTACCAGATCGTGGCCACCCGGCAGGGGCAGGCGGCTGGGCACTACACCAGCCCGTTCTTCACCGTGGCGGCCGGGGGCTCGGGGATCCAGCTCGACAAGCAGGTGCCGTTGGGCGCGAGCGGTCAGTGGATCATCGACCTGCAGGCCGACGGGACCACGGTGCGCAAGCTCCAAGTGGTCATGGGGCGGGCCCAATGATCAAGCGAGCACTGGCGGTGGCGGCGCGGACGCTGCGGCTGCACCGGGACCCGGTGCGCTACTTCCGCGGCCTGGGGGCGGAGATCGGTCCGGAGGTAGAGATCTACGGCGCGACCCTGTTCACCTTCGGCAGCGAGCCCTACCTGGTCTCGATTGGCCGCGGCGTGACCATCAGCCATGACGTGGACTTCATCACCCACGACGGCGGCCTGCGGGTGGCCCGGGCCGAGCATCCGGGCGCCTTCCTGTACGGACGGATCCAGATCGGCGACGGCTGCTTCCTGGGCGCCCACAGCGTGTTCCTGCCCGGGGCCAGCGTGGGGGCGGGCTCGGTCATCGGGGCCGGGGCGGTGGTGTCGGGGAAGATCCCGCCCGGGGTGGTGGCGACCGGGACCCCGGCCCGGCCGGTCAAGCCGGTGACCGACTACGTCCGGAGCAAGCAGCACCTGTGGCTTGACACCAGCGGGCTCTCGGCGGCAGAGAAGCGGGCTCTGCTCAGCCGCCGGGTACCCCGGTAACCGATGCCGGGCGGGGTCGGCCGACCGCGATCGCGGGGTGTACTGGCGGTCGCGGTGGTGCTGGTGCTGGCCGCGGCGACGGTACTGGCGGTCCGGTGGTCCGGGGTCTGGTCCGGCCGGGCCAGGCCGTTGCCCACCTCGCCCGGGTCGTATCTGGGGGTGTACGAGAAGGGGCCGCCCGACACGTACCAGCCGGTGGCGGACTTCACCCACACGGTGGGGCGGCCGCCCAACCTGGCCGGGTACTACGGCGGCTGGGGCGAGCCGTTCAAGACCGGGTTCGCGCAGACCGCCCGGGACCACGGCGCGGCCACCCTGCTCCAGTGGGACCCGACCGGGATCTCGCTCTCCACCATTGCCGAAGGTCGCTTCGATGGCTACCTGCGCTCGTTCGCGACCAGTGTCCGTGGCTTCGGCGGCCCGGTGGTGATCGGCTTCGGGCATGAGATGAACGCCTACTGGTACGGCTGGGGTTACCGGCACACCTCCCCGGCGGCGTTCGTGAAAGCCTGGAAGCACATCGTCACCTTGTTCCGGGACCAGGGCGTGGACAACGTCACCTGGCTGTGGACCCTGCAGGCCGACGAGAAGGGCACCGGCCCGATCAAGGACTGGTGGCCGGGGGCCAGCTACGTGACCTGGGTCGGGATCGACGGCTACTTCTACCGGCCGGGCGACACGTTCTTCAGCGTGTTCGGGCCCACCATCGGCCAGCTGCGCACGTTCACCGGCCAGCCCATCCTGCTGTCGGAGACGGCCGCGGGCCCGGTGGCGGGCCAGGCGGCCAAGATCCCGGGCCTGTTCGCGGGCATGCGCCAGTACGGCGCCCTGGGCCTGGTGTGGTTCGACATCGCCCAGGATGACGGGCTCTACCACCAGAACTGGCACCTGGACGGTGACCCAGCGGGGGTGACCGCGTTCCGGCGGGCCGCGAGCGGTATGTCGCTGGCCCATCCGTGAGCCCGGGGCCCCGCGTGCGAATACATCGGCAATAAAAAAGAAGAAGGCCGCTCAACCCTTTCGGGGAGCGGCCTTCTTCTTTTATAAAGAGCCCGGCGGCGTCCTACTCTCCCACGCGGTCCCCCGCGCAGTACCATCGGCGCTGAAGGGCTTAACTTCCGGGTTCGGAATGGGACCGGGTGTTTCCCCTTCGCTATGGCCGCCGTAACACTATGGAAATGTCAGCCA
>DASXJM010000113.1:0-4745 GCA_036497405.1 Streptosporangiaceae bacterium
GGGGCGCCAGGGTCCTGGCGGCTCAAAGCGGGACAGAGGCCGGCGCGAAGTACTACATAGGCTCGGCTTCATGGGGTTGAGTAGGGGTGTGGATGAGTTCGGCACCATCGAGCGGATCGACGCCTTTTGCGATGCGGTGCCCCGGCGCCGGGCGCGGGCCGAGGAGCTCGGCCCGCTGGTGCTGTTCGTGCCGGTCGGCGCGGGCTGGCCGTACTACGCCCGCCCTCGCCTGGGCCGGGACCGGACGGGTGGCCCGGCCATCTCTCCCGACGACATCCGCGCCGTCCGGGCCCGCCAGCGTGAGCTGCTGATCCCCGAGTCGTTCGAGTGGATCGACGGGGCCGCGCCGCAGATGGCCGCGGCCGCGGCCGCGGCCGGGCTGGCCGTGCGCGCCCACCCGCTGATGGTGCTGGGCACCCTCACCGCGCCCACCGTGACCGATCCAGGCCAGTCCAGGCCAGCACTGTCGGTGCGTATCGTCTCTCCCGAGGAGCCGGACCTGGATCGGGTCTGGGCCGTGCCCGCGGTGGCGTTCGAGCACCCGGGGACGGCTACCGGGCTGGCCGGTGCGATCGAACGGGACAAGATCGCTTCCGGCCATGACGAGGGCGTGGTGACCATGCTGCGCGAGCGGCTCCGCTCCGGGCAGTCGGTGCTGGCGGCCGCGTTCGACCAGGACGGCCCGCTGGGTGCGGGCAGTTGCCAGTCCCTGGCCAGCGTGGCCGAGATCACCGGGGTCGGCGTGCTGCCCGCGGCGCGGCGGATGGGGCTGGGCGGCGCGGTGACGGCGGCGCTGGCCGCCGACGCCCAGCGCCGGGGCGTGCAGACGGTGTTCCTGGCCGCGTCCGACGACGATGTGGCCCGGGTCTACCGCCGGCTGGGCTTCCGCCGGATCGGCACCGCGATGATCGCCGAACCCGACGGAGTGTCGTAGCCCCGAGGCCAGCGACGATTCAGCTCGATCCGGGGTGGCGGGCGCGGATGAGGGCGGCCGGGGGCAGGCCGGCCAGCTGGACGGATTCCCGGGTCAGGTGCGGCTGGTCGGCGTAGCCGCTGGTGAGGGCGGCCTCGGCCAGGTCGGTGGCCCCGGCCGTGGCGTCGATGAGCGAGACGAAGCGGCGGAACCGCAGCACCCGCTGGAGCAGCTTGGGGCCGTAGCCGACCGCGGCCTCGGTCCGGCGGCGTAGCTGGCGGGGGCTCAGGCCGACGGCGTCGGCGACGTCCTCGGTGTGCGCGGCCGGGCTGGCCAGCAGCCGGCAGGCCCGCAGCACGGCCCGGTCGGGCGGGCCGTCGTCGGCCAGCTGACCGGCCAGCTGGATCAGCCGGGCCTCCACCTGACCGGGATCCAGGTCCGGAGGCAGCGCCCGGGCCAGATCGGGCCGGAGGTCGGTCAGGTCGACGCGCTGGTCGCGCAGTTCGCGCAGGGGCACGCCGAGCAGCTCACCGCCGGTTCCGGGCCGGAACCGCACGCTGACCAGCACCGTGCCCGCGGGCATCGGGGTGGGCACCGGTCCGGTGTCCGGGCCGGCCACGAACGCGCCGTGGCCCTGCCGCCAGATCAGGTCGCTGCAGCCGTCCGGCAGGACCAGGGTGTTCGGGTCCGGTTCGGCCGGCCGGCCGGGGGCCGCGTCCGGGCGGCGGCTGGACCACAGGCAGGCCAGCATCGGGCTCAGCGCGGGCGGTGGCGCCCACTCCCGGTATCCGGTCGCGATCCCCATCTGTCCAGGATGCCACCGGTGGTGGCCGTTTCGTTCAAGACGCCGGCCGCCTCGATGCGGTGGAATGATCGGCATGGCGACTCCAGACATCGACGCAGCAAGGGAATTTCTGGCCGCGAACGCCCGGATCATCGACCGGCGCCGGTATGAGCGGCTGTTCGAAGGCGGTGCCGCCGAGCCGGTGCGGGACGCGCTGGCCGCCTACCGCAACCCCGACGGCGGGTTCGGGCACGCGCTCGAACCGGACGGCCGGACCCCGACCAGCGAGCCGATCGCGGCCGAGGTGGCCTTGCGCCTCATGGACGAGACCGACGTTTGGGACACCACGATCGTGGAGGGCATCCTGAGCTGGCTGGCCGCCACCGCCCCGGCCGAAGGCGGCGTCCTGTTCGTGCACGACGGCATGGGCCAGTGGCCACACGCCCCGTGGCTGGTGCCCGACCCCGGACCCCGGGGCGTGGACGGCGCTCCCCCGGCCAACGACATCCAGACCGGCCTGATGGCGGGCACCCTGCACAAGCGCGGGGTGCGGCACCCGTGGCTGGACGGGGCGACCCAGGTCATGTGGACGCGGATCGACCAGCTGACCGAGCCGACGCCGTACGGGATGGCCGGGATGCTGGCCTTCCTGCAGTACGTGCCCGACCGGGAGCGGGTCCGGGCCGCGATGGACCGGCTGGGCCCGATGATCATCGTCAGTGGCATCGTGACCCTGGACCCGGACGCGCCCGGCGAGGTCCACTCCCCGCTCAACTTCGCGCCGCAGCCGGACTCGATCGCGCGGCCGTTGTTCGACGAAACCGCGATCAAGGCGCACCTGGACCACCTGGCCCAGGCCCAGCTCGACGACGGCGGCTGGACGTTCAACTGGCTGGCCTGGTCCCCCGCGGCCGAACGCGAATGGCGCGGCCACCTCACCGTGGACGCGCTACGCCTGCTCCGGGACAACGGGCGCCTCTGAGGTCAGCCGTAGAAGAGTCGGTCCATGACGTTGCGGGTGTGGCGGGCGGCCTTGCGGTAGTCCTGCTCCAGGGCCTGGCCTTCGCCGGGGCCGTAGCCGAGGACGTGGGCCACGGCGGTGAGCTCGCGGTACGCGGTGGGCACAGTGTCGGCGGGGGTGCCGCGAACCAGCGTCACCGCGTCCCGGATGCGGGCCGCCAGCTGCCAGGACCGGATCAGGGTGGCCTCGTCGGCCACGCTGACCAGGCCGGCTTCGCGCGCGGCGGCCAGGGCGGGCAGGGTCCTGGTCGTCCGCAGGCCGGGCTCGGCGAAGGCGTGCCGGAGCTGGAGGAGCTGGATGGTCCATTCCACGTCGGACAGGCCGCCGGGGCCGAGCTTGACGTGCAGGGCGGGCTCCACCCCGCGCGGCATCCGCTCGCCCTCCATCCGGGCCTTGAGCCGGCGGACCTCGCGGATACCGGTCTCGGCGATGCCGCCGTCCGGGTAGCGGAACTCCGCGATCATGGCCGTGAACTCGGCCCCGAGGTCCGGGTCGCCGGCCACCGGCTCGGCCCGCAGCAGGGCCTGCGACTCCCACGGCCGGGACCAGCGACGGTAATAGGCCAGGTAGGAGGCGAGCGAGCGCACCAGCGGCCCCTGGCGGCCCTCGGGCCGCAGGTCGGCGTCGACGGTCAGGGCCGGATCCGGGCCGGGCAAGGTCAGCAGGCGGCGCATCTCCTGGACCACGGTGTGCGCGGCCCGGGCGGCCGCGGCCTCGTCGGCGCCCGGCCGCGGGTCGTGCACGAACATCACGTCGGCGTCGCTGCCATAGCCCATCTCGTGACCGCCGAAACGGCCCATGCCGATCACCGCGATGCGGGTCGGCAGCGGGGCGCCGGAGGCCTGCTCAACCTGGCGGGCGGCTGCGGTCAGGGCCGCGCCGATGGTGGCCGCGGCCACGGCGGTCAGCGCGTCCGCGACCTCGGGCGGTGGCATCAGCCCGAGCAGGTCGGCGGCGGCGATCCGGAACAGCTCCCGCCGGCGCAGCGACCGGACCGCAGCCACCGTGCCCTCGGCGTCGTCGTGACGGCGGATGGCCGCGTCGGCTTCGGACCGCAGGGCGTCGAGCGACCGGGGCATCAGTTCGGCGTCGTCGCCGAGGATCGCCACCGCCTCCGGGGCCCGCAGCAGCAGACCGGCCGCGTACCGGCTGGAGGCCAGCACGCGGGCCATCCGCTCGGCGGCCTTGGTCTCATCCCGGAGCAGGCGCAGGTACCACGGCGAGTTGCCCAGGGCGTCGCTGACCTGGTGAAAGGCCAGCAGGCCGGCGTCGGGTTCGGCGGCGTCGGCGAACCAGCCCAGCAGCACCGGCAGCAGCGTGCGCTGGATGGCGGCCCGGCGCGACACCCCGGCGGTCAGCGCGTCGATGCGCCGCAGAGCCCCGGATGGGTCGGCGTAACCGAGGGCCTCCAGCCGGGTCTGGGCCGCGGACGGCGTGAGCCGGGCCACCGGGTCCGGCAGCCGGGCCACCGCGCTCAGCAGCGGCCGGTAGAACAGCTTCTCGTGCAGCCGCCGGACCTGGCGGGCGTGCTTGCGCCACAGCTCGGTGAATTCGGCTTCCGGGTCGGTTCCCGGCGGGATGGCCTCGACCGGCTCGCCCTCGCGGGCGGCGATGGACCGCAGGGCCCGGCCGGCCCGGCCCAGGCGGCGCAGCACGGCCGGGTCTTCGGGCAGAATGTGGGTCCGCTGCAGCTGGTAGAGCTGCAGCAGGTGCTCGATCTGGCGCAGGAACCGGTAGGCGTCGGCCAGGTCGCGGGCGTCCTCCCGGGCCACGTAGCCGCCCTCGGCCAGCGCGGCCAGCCCGGCCAGGGTGGTCGGGCTGCGCAGGCTCTCGTCGGTACGGCCATGGACCAGTTGCAGCAGCTGGACCGCGAACTCGATGTCACGCAGGCCGCCCGGGCCGAGCTTGATCTCGCGGGGCGCCTGGTCCGGAGGCAGCGTCTTCTCCACCCGCCGCCGCATGGCCTGCACGTCCTCGACGAAGTTCTCCCGCTGGGCCGCCTGCCAGATCAGCGGGGTCACCGCGTC
>DASXJM010000114.1:0-4682 GCA_036497405.1 Streptosporangiaceae bacterium
GGGCGGCGGGCACGGCCCGAGCCGTCCGGTCATCGCCCGGCTCGGCGTGGCGTCCCCGGTCGTCCCCGAGCTCCGCGTGCCGGCCGCGGTCATCGCCCGGCTCGGCGTGGCGTCCCCGGTCGTCCCCAGGCTCCGCGGGCCGGCCGCGGTCGTCGCCCGGCTCGGCATGACGGCCCCGGTCGTCGCCGGGCTCGGCGTGGCGGTGCGCCGCCCGGTCCTCCTTGGCCGCGCTGACCAGGTTGTTCTGGCTGGAGTTGTTCGACGCCGCCGGACTGACCGTGGTCGCGGCAGCCGGGTGGGCCGGGGAGGTGGCCGGCCCGCTGGAAGCGGTGGCGACGCCGATGCCGATGACGGCGGTGGCCCCCGCGGCCGCGGTGGCGGCGGCGATCCTGGTGACTGAGGCGGAAAGCTTGAACACGATGGACTCCTTGTCGCGCACCGTCGGTCGGTGCTGCTTCTACCTTCAGGGGCCAGCGTGAGACGGACAGGAGGGCAGGATGAGAGCCCTTTAATCGACCTTCCATATTATTTATCGAAGGTCTCTACCAGGCGATATCCAGCACCGCGCAGGGTCTCGATACGACGGGACCCGAGCTTTCTGCGTAGGTAGCGCACGTAGACGTCGACGACGTTGGAACCGGGGTCGAAGTCGTACCCCCACACGTGGCTGAGCAGTTGCTCGCGGGACAGCACCTGGCCCGGGTTGCGCAGGAACGTCTCGGTCAGGGTGAACTCGCGGGCCGACAGCTCCACGGTGCGGGTGCCGACCGCGGCCCGGCGGCTGCGCAGGTCCAGGGCCAGGTCGCCGTAGCGGAGCACGGTGCTCTCAGGGGCCCGCTGGTCCGGGCGCAGCCGGAGCCGGATCCGGGCCAGCAGTTCCTCGAACCGGAACGGCTTGGCCATGTAGTCGTCGGCCCCGCCCTCCAGGCCGGCCACGGTGTCGCCGACCGAGTCCCGGGCGGTCAGGATGATCACCGGGAGCTGGTGGCGGCCCTCGCGCAGGTGGCGCAGGACCGCGAAACCGTCCAGCAGCGGCAGCCCGATGTCCAGCACCAGCAGGTCGTGGCGGCCCGAGCGGGCCTCGTCCAGGGCGGACGGCCCGTCGGCGACCACGGTGACCGCGTGCCCGGCCGCCCGCAGCCCCTTGTCGATGAAGGAGGCGATCCGCGCCTCGTCCTCGGCGATCAGGATCCGGCTCATGACAGCGCTCCGTCCGCCGGGAGGACCAGGATGAAGGTGGCCCCGTGCCCGGGATCGCTGTCGAGCACGACCCGGCCGCCGTGGGCTTCGGCGATGGCGGCCACGATGGCCAGGCCGAGACCGGAGCCCTCCTCGTTCCGCCCGGCGGCCGCGGCGGCCCGGCCGAACCGCTCGAAGATCCGGTCCTGATCCTCGGCGGCCACCCCCGGTCCCTGGTCGCGGACCCAGAGCCGCACCCCGGACCGGCTGACCGACGAGCCGATGGCGATCTCGTCGCCGTCCTTGGTGTGCCTGACCGCGTTGTCGGCCAGTTGCAGCAGGGCCTGGGTCAGCCGCTGTTCGTCGGCCCGGATCACCGCCTCGGCCCGGGCCTCCACCGTCCAGTGCCGGGGCCCGAGCGCGCTGGCCTTGCCGGCCACGTCCCCGGTGAGCTGGGCCAGGTCGACCGGGGCGGGGTGGACGAAGTCCGGCCGCTGGGACTTGGCCAGCAAGGTGAGGTCGCCGATGAGCCGGCCGGTCCGGTCCAGTTCGTCCAGGGCCAGGTCGCGCACCTCGGCCACCTCCGCGGGATCATGCACGTCGAGAACCTCCAGGTGCCCCCGGACCACGGTGACCGGGGTGCGCAGCTCGTGGCCGGCGTCGTCGAGGAACCGCTGCTGGGCCGCGAACGCCGAGTCGAGCCGGTCGAGCATGGCGTTCACGGTCCGGGTCAGCTCGGTCACGTCGTCCCGGCCCGACACCGGGATCCGCAGGCTCAGGTCGGTGTGCGAGATGCGCTCGGCCGCCGCCCGCAGCAGCCGCAGCGGGCGCAGCAGCTGACCGGCCACCAGCCAGCCGACCAGCCCGACCAGCAGCAGGGAGCCCAGCGCCACCAGCGCGTACTGCCGGGCCCCGGCCAGGATCACCCGCTGGTCGCGGGCGGTGGCGATGGCCACCACGTAGCTGCCGGTGCCGGGCTGGCCCGCCACCCGGACCTGGACCACGGCGTAGCGGATCTGGCCGGCCGGGCTGCTGGCCTGGCGGATCTGGACCGGGGCGCCCGGGCCGAGCCGGGCCGCGGTGCCCACGATGCCCGGCTGGTCCTCCAGCTGGATCGGGCGCTGGCCGGACGGGACCAGCTTCGGCGTGCCGTTGATCAGGCCCAGGTAGGTCTCGTCCTCGGCCGGCACCTGCCGCTGGATCCCAGCCTGCAGGACCGCGCTGACGGTGGTGAACGGCCGGCCCGGGCCGTTGCCGGTCCGGGCCAGGGCCCGGAACTCGGCCACGTCACGGGCGATGGTGAGGTCGGCCCGGCCGGACGCGGCCGACCGCTGCACCAGCACCGACACGGTGCCGGCCAGGACCATGGCCAGGGCGGTCAGGGCCAGCACGGTGGCCAGAACCCGGGCCCGGACCCCGATCTCGGGCCAGCGCAGTCGGTTACGCACAGGGACCCGCTCAGTCACCGTGGCGGCCGCTGCGACGGCCGCCGCCGTGGTCGTCGGTGACCTCCACCGCGGGCGACGGCGAGACCGAGCTGACGTGGTCCTCACCGGTCGGGCTGGAGGCGGGCCGGGTCGGGGTGACGGTGGGGGTCGCCGCGGGCGTGGACCGGGTGGCCGACGGGGCGGCCGTCGGGCCGGGGGTGCCGCTACTGGCGGTGTCGACCACCACCGCCGGGCCGATGACCCCCGGGTTCCCGTGGGGCGTGATCGCCATGACCGCGGCCAGCACGATGCCCGTCGTGATCAGCAGCACGCCCCCGACGGCGAGGACCAGTTTCCGCATGGCTTTCACTCTCATCAATACGGAGCTCAGCCAGATAAGGCCTGGATGAGAAAGCTCTCATCCCGGTGATGCCGCTCACGAGGCGCCGCGGGGGGCGGACGGCGGGACCCGGCGGGGACAGAGCAGGCCGGTGGCCACGGCGCCGGCGACGAAGAGCACGATCAGGACGGTGAACGCGACCACGTCACCGTGCCCGGTGGCGGTGGCCACGGCCCGGGCGGCCCCGGCCGGGCCCAGGCTGAACGCGACGGTGACGGCGCAGCCCGTCCCGAGGCCCACCACGACCAGGGCCGGGGCCACGTCCAGGCCGTAGTGGCCGGACACCCCGATCCGGGTCAGCCACCCGGCCGCCGCCGCCGACAGCAGCAGGCCGATGGGCACCACCACCTTGGGCCCGAGCCGGGCCAGGCCGACGTTGCTGACGAAGTTCGCGGCCACGATGACCCCGGCGATGAACGGCAGGAAGGCCACCCCGGCCCGCAGCGGCGAGAACCCCGGGGTCACCTGCAGGTAGTACGTGACCAGGAGGAACAGGCCGATGAGGCCGAGTCCGGCGATGGTGGCGCCCAGGTAGGCGGCGCCGCGGGTCCGGTTGACCAGGATCGACAGCGGGACCAGCGGCTGCGCGACCTGGCGTTCGACGAACAGGAAGCCGGTCAGCAGGGCCGCCCGGCCACCAGCAGGACGATGATGAGCGGGCTCGACCAGCCGTCACGGGATGCCTCACTGAATGCGTAGACGATGGCGACCAGGCCGCCGACGGCCAGCAGGCTGCCGGGGACGTCGAGCCGCCGGGCGGCCGACCGCGGCGGCCCGACGATGAACACCAGCGCCCCGACCAGAGCGATCACCGCGAACGGGTTCTGGATCGAGCGGCGGGAGCAGCTGACCGCGCACGGCTGCCCGGTCGGGTCGCTGTCGTCCGAGCTGGACAAGCGGGACGATGACGAATTGCGGCCCCAGGCCGGGACCGTGCTGCGGCTGCTGATCGACTGGTCCGAGGAGCAGTTCCGGGCCCTGGGCCGCCCCGACGCCCGGGAGCTGGCCGTGGCCCTGATCGCCGCCTACGAGGGGGTGGCCCTGCTGGCCAACACGCTTCGCGATCCCAGCCTGATCACCACCGAAGCCCAGCGGGTGGAGCGCTGGATCGGCACGCTGGCCCGGTAAGCCAGCACGGTAAGGTCGGGCACCGTGCTGACCTTCCTGTTCGACATCGACGGCACGCTGGTCGACTCGTCGGCGGTGGTGGAACGAGCCTGGCGCCAGGTGGCCGAGGAGTTCGGGCTGGACGGGGACACGATCGTGGCCAACTGCCACGGCCGCCGCAGCGTGGACACGGTCAACGAGTTCTTCCCGCCCCCGGACCGGCCCGCGGCCCAGCTGCGGATCGACGCCCTCGAGCTGGCCGACCGCAACGTGGTCGCCTGCCGCGGCGCCGCCGACCTGCTGGCCGGGCTGGACGGGCAGCCGTGGGCCGCGGTCACCTCCGGGCCCCGGCCGCTGATGACGGCCCGGCTGGCCGCGGCCGGGCTGCCGGCGCCGCCGGTGCTGGTCACCGCCGAGGACGTGGAGCGCGGCAAGCCCGCCCCGGACGGATACCTGCTGGCCGCCCGCGAACTGGGGGTCTCCCCGGCCAGTTGCGTGGTGGTCGAGGACTCACCGGCCGGGGTCGCGGCCGGGCAGGCGTCGGGCGCGCTGGTGGCCGCGGTCACCAC
>DASXJM010000115.1:0-11402 GCA_036497405.1 Streptosporangiaceae bacterium
GGGGCCCGGTACTAGCCGGGAAATGTGAAAAGTTGCCGCATGGTAACCTTGTCGCTCTAATCACCGTGATCTAGAGGGGCCTCGCCGTGCCAGCACCAGCCAGCTCCGCTCCGGAGGAACTGATCGTCGGGACCTATACCGAGCGTCTCCCGCACGTCGACGGTCAGGCCGAGGGCATCCTCGCCTGCACCTTCGCCGACGGGGCGATCGGGCCGGTCCGGGTGCTGGCCCAGACCCGCAACCCCTCGTTCGTGGTCTTGTCCGCCGACGGCGCCCGGCTGTACGCGGTGAACGAGACGGTCGACTTCGAGGGGCGGCCCGGTGGTGGGGTCACGGCCTTCGCCCGGGACTCCGGCAGCGATGAGTTGTCGCTGCTCAACAGCTGTTCGTCGGGCGGCGTGGAGCCCGCTCACCTGGAGCTGGACCCGAGCGGCCGGTTCCTGCTGGTCGCCAACTACCGGTCGGGTTCGGTGGCCGTGTTCCGGCTGGAGGACGACGGCAGCATCGGCCCGCGGACGGATTTTGACCAGCACGAAGGGTCCAGTGTCCACCCGGTCCGCCAGACCGGCCCGCACGCCCACATGATCCTGTTCGACCCGGTGACCAGCGATGTGCTGGTGCCGGACCTCGGGCTCGACGCGGTGCTGTTCTACACGCTCAGCGACGAGGGCAAGCTCACCGAGCACCCGGACCGGCGGATCCGCACCGAACCGGGCGCGGGCCCCCGGCACCTGGCCTTCCATCCCGATGGGGCCCACCTGCTGCTGGTCAACGAGCTCGACAACACGGTGCTGGCGCTGCGGCGGGCCGGCCAGGGCTTCGAGGTCACGGCGGTCGCGTCCACGCTGCCGGCCGGATTCACCGGCCACAGCCAGGCCGCGGCCATCCGGGTCTCGCCGTCCGGGCGGACCGTGCTGGTGTCCAACCGGGGCGAGGACAGCGACACCATCGCCCTGCTCCGCTTCGACGCGGGCCCGGGCTCGCTCGAGCTGGTGGACCTGGTCCCGTCCAGCGGGCGGGAGCCGCGGGAGCTGATCTTCGCGGGCGGCGGCCGGTACGTGATCGTCGCTGACCAGGACACCGACGCCCTGGTGGTCATGGAGTTCAGCGAGGACCCGCCGCAGCTCCGCCAGCAGTCGACGGCCAAGGTTCCGACGCCGGTCTGCCTGCGGATCGCCTGACCGGCTCGCCCCGGTGATGAACCCAGCCGGACCGGCCCGGGCCGACCGGCCGCGTGCGGCCGTGGTGGCGGTGGACATCGGCACCAGCGGGGCCCGGGCCTTCAGCTACGACGAGCGGTACACGATCCGTGATTCGGCGGGCGCGCCGATCACCACCACTTCGGGCCCGGGCGGCAGCTCGACCCAGGCGTGGCCGGAGGTGCGCGCGGCCGTCGAGGCCAGCATTCGCGCCGTGGCCGGGCGCTCGGACGTGCCGGTCGCGGCGCTGGTGCTGTCGGGGACGGCCAGCTGCCTGGCCCCCTCCTGGCCCCGTGACCAGCCCGGTGACCAGGGCGGTGACCAGGGCGAACGGCGCATCGACGAGGTGATCCTGTGGTCGGACACCCGAGCGTGGGCGGAGCAGGCCGAGGTCGAGCCGGCCCTGCGGTCGCGCGGCAGTTACCAGCGGACCCTGTGCCCGGCCCACGTCAGCTACTGGCCGGCCAAGCTGCGCTGGCTGGCCCGGCATCACCCCGCGCCGCTGTCGTCGGCCCGCCTGGCCGCGGCCAAGGACCACTATTTCGAGCTCATCACCGGCCAGTGGTGGACCGACCCGATGACCGCGGCGTCGACCGGGGTGTTCGACAGCGCGGGCTGGCGTTGGGACGACGCCCTGCTGGCCGACAGCGGGACCATGGCCGGCCAGTTGCCCGAGGTCAGGGCGGCGACCAGCCAGGCTCCGCTGCGGGCCGACGCCGCCGTGGAACTGGGGCTGCCGGCCGGGGTCCCGGTCGTGCTGGGCGGCATGGACGGGCCGCTGGCCCAGCTCGGCGCGGCCGGATACCGCGAGGGGGTCGCGACCTGCACCGTGGGCACCAGCATCGCCTTCCGGGCCCGGGCCGCGGCCCGCACCGCGGACCCGGCCCAGCGACTGTGGTGCTACCCCATCTCACCGGCCCAGTGGGTGGTGGGCGGAGCGGGCAGCAACGGGGGCAACGTCCTGGACTGGGTGGCCCGGCTCCTCGGCGCGGGGCCTGACGTCGGGGCCGTGCTGGCCGAGGCCCTGGCCCGCCCGGTCGACCCGGAGCTGGTCTTCCTGCCCTATCTCAACGGGGAGCGCAGCCCGCTCTGGCGCGACGACCTGCGCGGGGCCCTGATCGGGCTGGCCAGCCGGCACGGGCCGGCCGACGTGGCCCGGGCCGCCCTCGACGGCGTGGCCGGTGCCGTCCAGGAACTGGCCGCCGCCGCCGAAGCCTGCGTCGGGGCCCCGGCCGAAGTACGCCTGACCGGGGGTTTCACCGCCGACGACCGCTGGGCGCAGCTGGTCACCGATGCTCTCGGGGTGGGCACCTCGGTGCCGGATCCGGTGGAAGCCACCGCGACCGGCGCGGCCGTGCTGGGCTGGGTCGCCCTCGGTCACGCCGAGCCCAGCGAGCCGCTCCCGGCCCGGCCCACCCAGGAGCGGTCGCCCAATGCGGTCGCGCACGCCGCGCTGACCAGCAAAAGCGCGCTCATGCGCGACCTGCGGACGCTCCTGTTTCCTTCGTCTTGACCTCGGGCGCCGGGGCTTCCGGGCTGACTGGCGCGGTGATGCCGGCCGGAGCGCGCCGCCGCCGGGACTTGGCGCCCCGGACCCAGCGTTCGAGGGTCAGGTCCAGCTGGCGCCGGAAGATATCCGACACCGGGAGCGACGGGTTGAGCAGCCACTGTAGCTGAATGCCGTCCATCAGGGCAAACACCGCGCGAGCTTCCATCTCGATCTGCTCGTCGGTCATGTCGCCGATCTCGCCGATCTCCCGGGCCTCGCGGAGATAGCCGATGCCCAGGTTGATGACGCCGTCGTAGCGCTGGACGGCCCAGGACCGGGCCGGGTGCTGCGGGTCGGTGGCCTCGGTGGCCAGGGTCAGCAGCAGTTCGATCAGCCCGGGCTCACTGACGTGAAATTCGACCAGGCGCGGGAGCCGGCGGAAGTACTCCAGGCCGACCGCGTCGGCGAACCAGTGGTTGTTCTCCTCTTCCCAGTGGACCAGGACCGCCTGGAGCAGGCCGTACTTGTTGTCGAAGTGGCGCGCCAGCGCGGCCGTGGTGACGCCGACGTCGCTGGCGATCTGGCGCAGCGAGCCTCCCGCGTACCCGTAGCGGGCGAAGATCCTCGACGCCGCCTCGACAATCTCACGCCGGCGCCTGATTCCGGTCCTATACGGACCGCGAGAAACCGTCACCTTACCCATGACACCACATCGAGCGTCATAGAGCTTCACCACCCACCGGACCTGGGAAATCCTTGACCGAACCTACGGCCCACTCTAAAGTGGACGGTCAGTAACAATACGCTCGGTACCGCCGGGCGGCTAGAGATCCCCGGTCGCCGTGCCCGGCGACCAAGCACGCAACCCCCAGAAGCAACGAAGCCCCTTTGGGAGACACGAATGAAAACTCGTGCCACATCTGACCGTGCTGGCCTGTCCCGTCGCAGATTCCTGGCGGCGGCCGGGGCCGGGGCCGTCCTGCCCATCGTCCTGGACGCCTGCAGCAGCGGAGGTTCCTCTGGCTCCTCCGGTGGTGGCGGCGGCAAATCCGGCACCATCTCGTTCTGGGACGGCGAGGTCGGCACCGGTCAGCTCAACACCGAGGCCAAGAAGCTGACCGCGGCCTACAAAGACGGCAACATCAAGGGCAGCTACAACCTGATGACCGGGAACGACTACGAGATCATCGAGGCCGCTCTGGCCGCCAACAAGGGCCCGACCGTGGCCGGCGGCTACGCCTACCAGGCGTTCCAGTTCGCCGACCAGGGCGACATCCTCTACGCGGACAACGTCGTGGCCGCCATGAAGAAGAACGGCGTCTACGCCGACTACCTGCCCGGCCTGTTCGACCAGCTCAAGAACTCGAAGGGTTACGTCGCCATTCCCTACGGCGTCGACACCCGGGCCCTCTGGTACAACAAGAAACTGCTGACCCAGGCGGGCGTGGCGGTGCCCACCGACTGGAACTCCTTCATGGCCGCCTGCAAGGCGCTCAAGAAGATCGGCAAGTACGGGTACGTGACCGCGGCCAACAGCAGCAACTCGGCCTACGGGACGCACACCCTGGCCGCGTTCATGATCAACAACGGCGGCGGCATGTTCGACGAGACCGGCAAGGCCGACTGCCTGTTCGACCGCAACGTCGAGGCGGTCGAGTACCTGCTGGAGATGTCCAAGAACAAGTACATCGACCCGGGCTCGGTCAGCTACATCGACACCGACGTGTACACCGCGCTCAAGAGCGGCCGGGTCGGCATGGCCCTGGCCAACCCGACCATCCCGCAGGAGACCGGCGGCACCCCCACCAACACCGACTTCGCGGTCATGAGCCCGATCAAGAGCCCGCACGGGACCACCGGCACGATCCAGTACCTGAAGAACTACCAGATGTACACCAACACCCCGAGCAAGGCCGCGTCCGAGAAGTTCCTGCAGTGGTGGAACCAGCAGTTCGTCGGGGCGAAGGGCTTCTACTCCCAGGGCATCACCGGTGCCGTGCCGATCCGCAAGTCGGCCATCGCGCTGCCGCAGGTCCAGGCCGACCCCAACCTGGTGAAGATCATCAAGGAGTGGGTGCCGGTGGCCAAGCCCGAGTCGGCCCGCTACGCGCACATCTTCTCCGGCCTGGCCACCGTGGACAACGGCACTCCCATGGTCCAGTGCATCCAGTCCATCCTGCAGGGCAACACGACCGCCAAGGCGGCCCTGCAGACCCTGCAGACCGGGATCCAGCAGTACGGCGCCTCCTACAAGGCGTGAACATCCGCCCTTGACGTCGCAGAATCGGAAGTTATGAGGTCAAGGTGACGAGCACTCAAGCTCGGTCCACTGGTGTCATCAGCGGCTTGGCCCGCGCCCGCAAGGGCGTGGGCCTCGGCGGCCGGGGCGAGCAGTCGCCCCGGCCGCGGCGGCGGTTCTCGTATCGGAGCGTGACGCTGGCGGCGCTGGTCCTCCCGTCGGCGATCCTGGTCGCCCTCATCTACGGGTACCCGGCGGTCGACGCGTTGATCGAGTCGCTGCACAACGGCAACCTGGTCCAGACCGGGATGTTCGTCGGGCTGCAGAACTACTCGATCGACTTCCACAATCCCGTCTTCTGGCAGTCAGCCGAGTTCACGGTCCTGTACTGCATCGTGGGCGTGTTCGGCAGCTGGATCGTCGGCCTCGGGCTGGCCCTGCTGCTCCGGCAGAAGATCCACACCCCCGGGCTGTTCAAGACGCTGCTGCTGCTGCCCTGGATCGTGCCGGTGGTGGTGACGGCGACCGCGTGGAAGTGGCTCATCGCCACCCCGGCCAGCTGGGTGCCGCGCCTGACCGAAGACCTCGGTCTCGGCCAGGTGCTGTTCCTGACCACCCCGGGTCTGGCCAAGACCATCGTCTGCCTGTACAAGGTGTGGCTCAGCTTCCCGTTCATGATGCTGATGGCCAGTGCCGCGCTGGCCGGCGTACCGGACGACATCTACGAGGCGGCCCGGGTCGACGGGGCCAGCGCCTGGCAGCAGTTCCGCGGCATCACACTGCCGATGATCGCCCGCTCGACCTACATCAGCTGGATCCTGATGTTCATCTTCTGCATCGGCGACTTCCAGTCCATCTACCTGCTCACCGGGGGCGGCCCGGTCAACTCGACCAGCACGCTGATCGTGCTGTCCTACGAGACCGTCTTCGGCAACTTCCAGACCGGACCCGGTATCGCCATCGGCTTCGTGATGATGGTGGTGTCGGTGCTCATCTCCGTGGTCCTCTTCCGCCGGATCAGGAAGGTCCAGATCGCATGAGTGCCTCCGACATGTCGGCCGTGGGAGCAGCCCTGCCGACCCTGGTCGAAGCGCCCGGGAGTACCGCGGAGCCGCCGAGATCGCGCAAGGTGCGCTGGCCCTACACCCTGGCCGTCCTGGTCATCACCGTGGTGGTGCTCATTCCGGTGATCGTGACCGTCGTGCTGTCGTTCACGCCGCAGGCGCAGTCCACCTCGCACTCGGTGTTCACGCTGGAGAACTTCAGCTACGTGTTCAGGCAAACCCAGGTCCTGACCTGGTTGCGGAACAGCCTGATCGCCACGGTGGCGACGGTCGTGGTCGCGGTCATCGTCGCGGCCCCGGCCGGCTACGTGCTGTCCCGCAGCCGCAGCCGGGCCATCAGCGGTTACGCCCTGATCCTGTTCATCGCCCAGTCGTTCCCGCAGATCGTCTCGATCGTGCCGCTGTTCGTGCTGTTCGCCCACTTCAACCTGAACGACAACCTGTTCGGGCTGGCCATCGTCTACGTCAGCATCACGATCTCGGTGGCGACCTGGATGATGGCGGCCTACATCGACACGATCCCGGTCGCGCTGGAGGAGGCGGCCTGGATCGACGGGTGCTCACTGTTCGGCGGGTTCGTCAAGATCGTGCTGCGCAACTCGCTGCCGGGCATCCTGTCCACCGCCATCTTCGCGTTCCTGCTGGCCTGGAGCGACTTCCTGATCGCGGTGGTGTTCCTGCGCTCGAGCGGGAACTACACGCTGCCGATCGGGCTGCAGACCTTCTTCTCGGAGAACAACACCGAGTGGGGTTACGTGATGGCGGTGTCGGTGGTCGTGCTGGTGCCCCCGGTCGTGGTCTTCGGCTTCCTGCACCGCCACTTCAGCGTCGGCGGCATCGGCGGATCGCTGGCCGGTCACTGACCCGAGCGGGAGTGCGGAAATACGAAAGCGGCCGGCGCCCACCAGGCGCCGGCCGCTTTGTTTTAGCTATTCGACGGTCAGGCCGGCGTCCTGGGCCAGGCCGGTGAGGTACTCGAGCGCGAGCTTGTACTCGCGGTCGACCACCGGGGTCGCCTCCACGTTCGGCTCGTAGGCGCCGGCCTGCGGCCGGACGCCCCGGGAGACACCGGGAATGTCCTCGAATTCCAGGGACACGACACCGTCGTAGTCGATGTCCTTGAGCGCCTTCATGGCCGCGGCCCAATCGATCTTGCCCTTCCCCGGGCGGAAGTGCATGTTGTTGGTGCCGTCGTTGTCGGAGAAGTCGCAGTGCCACAGCCGGTCGGCCAGCTTGTAGATCGACACGTGGGTGAAGTCCCCGTTGGGGAAGGTGTGGCTGGGGTCGAAGTTGGCCCCGATAGCGGGGTTGTCGACCGCTTCGATCAGCCGGAGCAGCCCCTCGGTGGTCGAGGCGTACCGGAACGGGTGCATCTCCAGGCTGTATTTGAGGCCGACCGATTCCGCGTACTGGGCGCACTGGCGAATGGCGGCGACATAGTCCAGCCAGTTCTGGTTCCAGTCCAGATCACCGGGGACCTCAACCGTGAATTCCTGCACCATGGCCCGGTCAATCATCGGCGGGTTCTTGATGGCGAACGGGAAATGGGTCACGGTGTTGACGATTCCGGTGCCGAGTTCGGCGCCCACGTCGGCGTAACGCTTGAAGGTTTCCACCGCCTGGGCTCGTTCGGCGGCGTCGCCGCTGGCCAGTTCGCCGGGATTGGCCACGAACTGCGACAGCAGAATGCCCTCGCCGTCGAGGACGGAGCGCAGTTCCTTGATGGTCTGGGACGTGTAGTAGGAGTCAAGCGTGGTTGCTTTCCAGCCGATCAGCTCGACCGCGTGGAAACCGAGCCCACGGATGCGGCGGATCGCCCCGTCGTAGGGCTCTTCCCACTTGAATGGCCAGACCGGAGCTCCGAACCTCATACAGTCTTCTCCTCAGCCGCGGGGATTAGTCGTATTGTAAACGGACGTTAGCAATTCACCTGATCACTGTCAACGCCCAGGTCAGAGCGCACAGTGGTCAATGCGTAGCTGGCCTGGTACGGGGAGGTACGAGTGGACCGGCACGACGGCCGGTAATCGTTTCCCCACGGGCCGCCGAGGCTGTCGCTCTTGAACAGAACAGTTGACGGTGGTTAACATTTCCGGTGACTGACGAAGGAGTGTGCGGTGGCTCAGCTAGGCGTTTTGACCAGTGAGTTCGAGCGGCCCAGCCTGGAAGAGACGGTGGCCGCGATCGCCGGCCACGGCATCGGGGCCGTGCAGTTCCAGCTCGGCTCGGCGGTGCCGTCCATCCCGCTGTCAGCCTCGCTGCAGCGGGGCCTGGACGTCCTGGGCCCGCACCTGAGTCCGGGACTGTGCGACCAGATCCGCGAGCAGCTGGCGGCCTCCGGCATCGCCATGGCCGCGGTGGACGGGACGTTCAACATGGTCCATCCCGACCAGGAGCGGCGCTGGGCCAACCTTGATCACCTGCGCCGGCTGATCGATTACTGTCCGGCCCTGGGTACGTCGGTGGTGACCTTGTGCACCGGCAGCCGGGAGGACATCATGTGGCGCCGCCACCCGGACAACGACACCCCCGAGGCCATGGCCGACCTGGCGGCGGTGATGAAGGCCGCCGCGCAGACGGCCGAGGAGCACGGGGTGACCCTGGCCTTCGAGCCCGAGGTCAACAACGTCGTCAACACCTCGGCCAAGGCCCGCCAGCTGATCGACGAGGTCGGATCGCCCGCGGTCAAGGTAGTCATGGACCCGGCCAACATCTTCAAGGCCGGCGAGCTGCCGCAGATGCGGGAGAAGCTGCACGAGGCCTTCCGCCTGCTCGGCGACGACATCGCCCTGGCTCACGCCAAGGACCTCGATCACGACGGCGAGGCCGGGCACCTGGGCGCGGGCGAGGGTCTGCTGGACTACCCCCTCTATCTCTCCCTGCTGCAGGGCAGCGGCTTCGGCGGCACCATCGTCCTGCACCAGATGCACCACCTCAGCGAGGCCGGCATCGATGAGCGTTTCGCCTTCGTCCGGCGTGAGGCCCCGGCCGGGTTCCTGGCCTAGGGACCAGGTGATGGAGCATGCGGACGTCGTCATCATCGGGAGCGGGCCAGCCGGCAGCACGTACGCCCGCCTGATCTGCGACCAGGCGCCCGGAGCCCGGGTGCTGGTCGTCGAGGCCGGCCCGGTGGTGTCGCAGCCGCCGGGGGCGCACGTGAACACCATCACCGACCCAGCGGCCCGGGAGCGGGCCCAGGTGGCCTCGCAGGGCCCGGTGCGGCACTCGTACGAGATTGCCCCGTCCGGACTCGAGCTGCTGACCAACCGGCTGGGCGACGACGGCCCGATCCTGCCCCACGTCGGGCTGTTCCTGCTCGGCTCGGCCCAGGAGGCCAGCCCCGAGTTCCCGGCCGCGGCCATGGCCAGCAACGTCGGCGGGATGGGGGCACACTGGTTCGGGTCCAGCCCGCGGCCGTACGGGAGCGAGCGGATCGGCTTTCTCGACCCGGCCGTCCTGGATGACGCCCTGGCCACGGCCGAACGGCTGCTGGGGGTCTCGGCCGGCCAGTTCGCCGGCTCAGCGGAGGCGGCCCGGCGGGAGTCCATGCTGAGCGCGGTGTTCGATGAGGGCCGGACGCCGGACCGGCGGGTGCAGCCGATGCCGCTGGCGGTGAGCCGGAAGACCCCGGGCTCCGGCCAGGCCGGCCCGGCCGTCATCCTGGGGCCCCTGCGGGGCGGCGCTCACGATCAGTTCCAACTACGCCCGGAAACGCTGTGCCGGCGGGTGCTGATGACGAGTGGACGGGCCACCGGCGTGGACCTGGTCGACCTGGTCACGGGCCGGCCGTATCAGGTCGCCGCCCGCCAGGTCGTGGTCGCGGCCGACTCCCTGCGCACGCCGCAGCTGCTGTTCGCGTCGGGGGTCCGGCCCGCCGCCCTGGGCCGTCACCTGACCGAACACCCCTACATCGCGGCCCTGTACACGGTGGAGGCCGATCCCGGCGAGGCCGGTGATCCCGCCTTCGACGAGGTCATGCCGTCCAGCGGGGTCACCTGGATCCCGTTCGACGGCCTGGGCTTCCCCCTGCACGTCCAGGTGCATCAGCGGGCCAGCCTGCTCAGCGCGGGCCTGTTCCTGACCAAGGAGGTCGTCGCGGAGAACCGGGTCGAGTTCAGCGACTCGGACCGGGACTGGCGCGGGCTGCCCAGCATGCGCGTGCACTATTCGCTGACTCCGCGGGACCGGGCCGTGGTCGGCCAGGCCATGGAGGTGGCGGCGGGGGTGGCCCGGGCCTGCGCCGGGACCCCGCTGGACGGGTGGCCGCGGCTGATGCCGCCCGGATCCTCACTGCACTACCAGGGCACCGTGCGGATGGGCCCCGCCGACGACGGTGACTCGGTCTGTGACCAGCACGGGCGGGTCTGGGGCACCGAGAACCTGTTCGTGGCCGGCAACGGCCTGATTCCGGCTTCGACCGCGTGCAACCCGACGCTGACCGGCGTGGCCCTGGCCGCCATCGGCGCCCGCGCGGTGTCCAGCCAGCTGGCGTGAACGGTTCCATCCCCCGGGTACCGTCCGCCGCGCCGACCCGGCCTCTCACCCACCAACATTCAAAATATAAGTATTGACTTATATAAGTGAAGGCTGAAATGTTAGCGGTGTGCATGCGCTCGATGTGCTCGGAGATCCGGTCCGGCGCCGGATTCTGGAGGTGCTGGCCCGTGGGGAACACTCGGCGGGCGCGCTGGCGGACGTGATCGGCACGGAGTTCGGCATCTCCCAGCCCGCGGTGTCGCAGCACCTGCGGGTGCTGCGCGAGCAGGGCTTCACCCAGGTCCGGGCCGACGGCGCGCGGCGGCTGTACGCGGTGGCGCCGGCGGCCCTGCGCGAGGCGGACGCCTGGCTGGACCAGTTCCGCGGGTTCTGGCCGCAGCGGCTGGACGCCCTGGGCACCGAGCTGGCCCGCGGTCAGCGCGAGCGCCGCCAACTAGTGGACGGCGCGGCCCGGGACGAGGGGCCGCCGGAGGGAAGGCAGAGCGTTGGAGCATGACCAGTCCGCCAGCGAGGTCCGCGGGCACGTGACCCGGACCGAGCGGACCGTGACCGTGGACGGCGATACCGATCGCACGATGACGCTGCGGCGGCACTACCGGGCCGGCGTCGATGACGTCTGGCGGGCCTGCACCGATCCGGACCGGCTGGCCCGCTGGCTGACCCCGGTCTCCGGGGACCTGCGCCCCGGCGGCCGGTTCCAGCTCCGGGGCAACGCGGGGGGCGAGATCCTGCGCTGCGAGCCACCGCGCGTGCTCACCGTGACCTGGGAGGCGCCCGGCGGCCAGCCGGTGACCCGGGTCGAAGCCGTGCTGGCGGCCGCGGGCGACGGCACCGACCTGGAGCTTCGCCATTACGGCCCGGTGGATCCCGGATTCTGGAGCCAGTTCGGCCCGGGCGCGGTCGGCGTGGGCTGG
>DASXJM010000116.1:0-2890 GCA_036497405.1 Streptosporangiaceae bacterium
GTACCGGGTATGACGCACTGGCGAGCGGTGTCGGGCGGCGAGCGGGAGCCCGCGGGCACGGCGATCCGCACGATGGACGGCGTCCCGGTGGTGTTCCAGTACGGGCAGCCGATCCCGTCGTTCGAGGTGCGAAGGGACATCCCGGAGACCCGGGACTACCTCGATCTCGATGGGCGCTGGCGGTTCGCGTTCGACCCGGAGGACATCGGCACCCGCGACGGCTGGATGCGGGCCGGGTTCGACGCCAGCCACTGGCAGGCCGTGGGGGTGCCGGGCCCGTGGGATCTGTATGACACCGCCGGGTTCGGCAGTTATGACGGCAGTGGCTATGGCACCGGCACCGCCTTTCAGGACGGCTACGCCTGGTACCGCGTCGGGTTCGACGCGCCGAGCAGCTGGGCCGGCCGGTTCGTCAAGATCTGTTTCCTGGGGGTGAACTACGCGGCATCGGTCTACCTGAACGGCGCCCTGCTGGCTGAGCACGAAGGCGGGCACACCCCGTTCGCGGTGGACGCCACCTCGCGCCTCCAGCCCGGCGCGGCCAATCTGCTGGCGGTGCGGGTGTACCGCAGGCCCTGGTATGAGCCGGGGCCGGGAGGGCCCGAGGCGATCAGCTGCCGCACCGAATTGCCGCACAAGCCGGTCGACTACTGGCCCTACGCCGGCCTCACCCGCGAGGTGTTCATCGAGGCCACCACCCAGGTCACCGTGAGCAAACTGCTCACCAGCGCCCGGGCCGGGCGGCTGGCCGCGACCGCCATCGTGTTCAACCACGGCGCCAGCCCGGCCCGGGGCCGCCTGATCCTCGACCCGGGCCCGGGCACCGGCGGCGCACCGGTCGGCCGGGAACTGACCCTGGCCTCCGGCGAGGTCCGGGCCGTCCGCGCTGACCTGCCCATCCCCGGGGCACGACCGTGGTCACCGGCTGACCCCCGGCTGTACCGGCTGACAGCCCGGCTCCAGGCTGATGACGCGGCCGGTGACGACCTGGCCGTGCGCTACGGCATGCGATCGGTCGAGGTGGCGGGCGGGCAGTTCCGCCTGAACGGCGAACCGCTGTTCCTCAAGGGCCTGAACTGGCACGAGGAATCCCCCGAGCGGGGCCGCACGATGCCCCGCCCGGCCTACGGCCGGCTCCTGAATACCGCCGTTGACCTGGGCGCGAACTTCCTGCGTAACTGCGGCTACACGCGTCATCCGGACTTCTACCGGGCCGCCGACGAGCACGGCCTGCTGGTGTGCGACGAGACCGACAACTTCTGGGTCGACGCGGGCCAGCAGCAGCTCCAGAACCGCTATGGCCTGTCCGCGGCCCTGGTCGCCGCGATGGTGTGGAATCAGGTCAACCACCCGTGCGTGGCCTTGTGGTCGCTGCAGAACGAGTCGGATACCAGCGATCCCGCCCACTACCGCGGCTGGATAGCACGGCTACGCGATGCGGCCCGCATCGATCCGCAGCAGCGTCCGGTCACATGGGCCTCGTCGACCAGTGAGGACCCCGCCTTCGACCTGGCCGACGTCATCGGCTTCAACGATTACTTCGGCTACTTCTATGGCCGCGACGCCGATCTGGGCCCCACCCTCGACGCGGTCCACCGCCAGTATCCAGACGCACCGATTCTCATCACCGAGAACGGCAGCTACGCCAACCCCGGGCGGCACGGCCGCCCGGCCGAGACCGGCACCGAGGAATGGCAGGCCGGCCAGCTGCGCCAGCACTGGCGGCAAGTCGCCGCCCGGGTCGGCTATATGGCCGGATACACCTACTGGCTGCTCGCGGACTACAAGCAGCGCATGACCTACAACCACCACCTCAACGGCATCTCCGCCATGGGCCTGCTCACCTTCGACGGGCACCCCCGCGTGGCCTACGCCGTCTTCCGGGACAGCAAGATCGGGTGAGACCACGGCGAGGAGGAGGCCTTGATGGCTGAGCAGGACGGTTTTGCCGGGAGCAGAGTGGTGGTGACCGGCGGTGGCGGCGGGATCGGCGGCGAGATCTGCCGCCGTTTCGCGGCCGCCGGGGCCGAGGTCACGGTGGCCGACTGGGACGCGGAAGCCGCCGGCCAGGTCGCCCGGGACATCGCCGCCCAGGGCGGTTCCGCCACTGCCTGGCCGGTCGACGTGACCGACCAGGACGCGGTCGGCCAGATGTTCGCGAAGCTGGGCGAGTCCGGCCCCGCCCTGGAGGTGCTGGTCAACTGCGCGGCCCGGGCCAGTGACACGCCGTTTGACCGGCTGCCAGCGGTCGAGTTCGACCAGGACGTGACGGCCACCTTGACGTCGGCGTTCCTGTGTATCCAGGCCGCGTTGCCGCTGCTGCTACGCTCCGCCCGCGACCCGAACGTGGTCAGCGTGACCTCGGTGAACGGCCTGGCTGCCTTCGGCAACGAGGCTTACAGCGCCGCCAAAGCCGGGCTGATCAACCTGACCCAGAACCTGGCTCTCCGTTACGGACCCCGCGGCGTCCGCTTCAACACGGTCGCCCCCGGCACGGTGCCCACCCCGATCTGGGCCCAGCGCCTGGCCGACACTCCCGGCCTGCTGGAGCGGATCGAAGCCCGCTACCCCCTGCGCCGGGTCGGCACCCCAGCCGACATCGCCGCCGCCTGCCTCTTCCTGGCCTCACCCGGGGCCGTATCCGGGATCCTCGAATGCCACGCAGGTCAGCCCGCGCTCGCGGCTGAGCGCACGCAGAACGAGGTTGATGCCCTGGGCGAAGCCGGTGCTGATGATCATCTGCCCGGGGACGGCGTGCGCGGCCCGGACCCGGCGCAGGTACCCGGCCAGCACCTCGCGCAGCACGGCGCTGCCGTGCGGGTCGCCGTAGCCCAGGTCGGCTGAGGCGATCTCGGTGCAGGCCTGCCGGACGGCCCGGGCCCAGTCGGCA
>DASXJM010000117.1:0-3376 GCA_036497405.1 Streptosporangiaceae bacterium
CCGGTTCCAGGCGGAGCTGATCGCCCGCGGACCCACGCTGACCGAGGACGGTGAGACCGCCACCGGCAGCGTGCACATCGTCGGCCTGCCCGACCCGGCGGCGGCCCGGGCCTTCGCCCTGGACGAGCCCAACTACCAGGCTGGCGTGTACCGGGACGTCCTGCTGCGCCGATGGCGCAACCGGCTCGGACGGACCATGTGGGAGTACCCCAGCGACCCGGAGACCGGCCACCGCTTCCTGGTCCTCGGCCTCGCCGAGCCGGCCGCCGAGCCCCGCGCCGACCTGGACCCGCCACCCCACCAGGACCGCGACGAGCTGATCGCCTACGGGCCCCTGCTGTCCGACGACGGCACCGCCTGGCTCGGCACGGCCGCCCTGCTCCAGGCCCCGGACGCGCCCAGCGCCCGCGCCCTGCTGACCCCGGACCGGTACGCCGCCATCGAGGTGCACCCCTGGGACTTCGGCGGCCGCCCGGCCTGACCAGGGAACGTCCCGGCCCCGGGGCCGATGAATTTCTCCCGGCCCGCCGGTAGGTACCAGTGAGCGCCCCGGGACCGGATCCGGGGCCGGACCTGGGAGCCGCAGTGAACACCAAACCGCGCTGGGTGCTCGCCCTGACCTCGGTGGCGTCGCTCATGGTCGGGCTGGACATCCTGGTCGTGACGACCGCGCTGACCACCATCCACGACAAGCTCGGTGCCTCCCTGGGCCAGCTGGAGTGGATCATCAATGCCTACACGCTGAGCTTTGCCGTCCTGCTCATGACCGCGTCCGCGCTGGGCGACCGGTTCGGTCGGCGGCGGCTGTTCCTGGCCGGGCTGGCCCTGTTCACCGTGATGTCGGCGGCCTGCGCGCTGGCCCCGTCGATCGGCTGGCTGATCGCGGCCCGGGCCGTGCAGGGCGTCGGCTCGGCCATGATCATGCCGCACGCCATGGCCCTGCTGTCCGCGGCCTACCCGGCCGAGAAGCGGGCCAGGGCGCTGGGCATCTTCAGCAGCGTCACCGGGCTGGCTGTGCTGGGCGGCCCGATGATCGGCGGCGCCGTGGTGCAGGGCCTGGACTGGCCCTGGATCTTCTGGCTGAACGTGCCGATCGGGCTGGTGCTGATCCCGGTGGCGGCCCGGAAGATCGACGAGAGCCGGGGCCGGGTGGCCCGGTTCGACGTCGGCGGGGTCGTGCTGGTCACCCTGGCCGCGCTGGGCCTGGTCTGGAGCCTGGTCCGCGGCAACACGGCCGGCTGGACCAGCCCCGAGGTGCTGGCCACGCTGGCCGGGGGAGTGGCCGCCCTGGCCGGGTTCATCGCCTGGGAACGCCGCGCCCCCGAGCCCATGCTGCCGCTGCGGCTGTTCCGGTCCCGGGCCTTCACGGCCGGCAACGCGGCCGGCTTCGGAATGTACGCGGGGATCTTCGGGGCCGCGTTCTTCCTGGCCCAGCTGTTCCAGCTCGACTGGCACTACGGGCCGCTCGGCGCGGGCCTGCGGCTGGCCCCGTGGACCGTCACGCTGACCCTGGTCGCCCCGGTGGCGGGCGCGCTGGTGTCCCGGATCGGGGAACGCCCGCTGGTCGCGGCCGGCCTGACCCTGCAGGCGGCCGGGTTCGTGTGGGTCGCTCTGGTGGCCCGCGAGCAGCTCGGCTACGCGGCCATCGTCGCGCCGCTGGTGCTGGCCGGCTGCGGGGTGTCGCTGGCCATGCCCGCCGCCCAGAACTGCGTGATCGGCGCGGTGCCCCCGGCTGACCTGGGCAAGGCCGCGGGCACCTTCAACACCCTGCGCCAGCTGGGCGGAACGTTCGGGATCGCGATCCTGGCCGCGGTGTTCAGCGGGGCCGGCAGCTACGCCTCGGCCCGGACCTTCGGGGCCGGGTTCGTGCCCACCGCCGAGGTCGCAGCCGGGCTGTCCCTGGCCGGGGCGCTGGCCGGCCTGCTGATCCCGTCCCGGAACCGGAACCAGGTGCGGCCGGGCTCGGCCCAGCCGGACCCGGCCGGGGCGGCGACTCCCGCCCCCGACCTTCGGAAAATGAGTGAAACCAATCGATGAGGATGGCGCAGACTGTGCCCATGGAGTCCACGACCGTGTCGCCGGGCCAGGGGCCGGGCGGCACGGACTTCGCGGCCCGCACCGACCCGTTCCGGCGGGAACTGCTGGCCCACTGCTACCGGATGCTCGGCTCCCTGCACGACGCCGAAGACCTCGTGCAGGAGACCATGCTGCGGGCCTGGCGCGCCCACGCCGACTTCGATGAGCAGCGGGCGTCCCTGCGCACCTGGCTGTACCGGATCGCCACCAACGCCTGCCTCAACGCCCTGGACAGCCGGAGCCGGCGGCCGATGCCGTCCGACCTCAGCCGCCCCGGCGGCCTGGCCGAGGCCGCGCAACTGCCCACCATCGACCAGCCGGAAGTCCTCTGGCTGGAGCCCTTCCCCGATGCCCTGCTCAGCGGCGGCCCGGCCACCAGCACCACCGCCGACCCGGCCATGGTGGTGGCGGCCCGGGACAGCATCCGGCTCGCCTTCGTCGCCGCCCTCCAGCACCTGCCCGCCCGCCAGCGGGCCGTGCTGATCCTGCGTGACGTGCTGGCCTGGCGGGCCGCCGAAGTCGCGGACCTGCTCGGCATCACCCCGATCGCGGTCAACAGCGCCCTGCAGCGGGCCCGGGCCCAGCTCGAACGGGTCGCTCCGGCCCCGGAGCGGCTGGGCACGGCGCCCACCGCCCGGCAGCGGGAACTGGCCGACCAGTACGTGGCCGCGTTCGTCGACGCCGACGTGGCCACCTTGACCCGGCTGCTGGCCGACGAGGTCGTGCTGGAGATGCCGCCGTACCCGATCTGGTTCCGGGGCCGGGAGGCCGTGACCCGGTTCCTGACCAAGCTGCCGCTGGGGCGGCCGGAACGCTGGCGGATCATCATGACCAGCGCCAACGGCCAGCCTGCCCTCGGCGGCTACCGCATCGAGGACGACGGCCGTCACCACGCCCGCATGATCCAGGTGCTGCACACCAGCGAGGCCGGGCTGACCTGGCTGCCCGCCTTCCACGACGAGAAGCTGTTCCCGTTCTTCGGCCTGCCCCTGGTCTATCCCGAAGGAGCCCGGCCCGCCGCTAGCTAGCCGGGAGGCAGCGGACGCCCTCCAGGTCGCCGGACAGCATGGCCGCACCGGCTGAGTGCGGGATGGCCACCGTGCTGCCCCGGCCGACGGGCACCGCCGAGCCGTCCTCGGTGTCCAGGTGACCGTGGCCGCCGGTGACCACCAGCACGCCGTAGCTCTGGGACAGGTGCCGGCTGACCTGGGTGTCGACCCGCTCGGCCACGAAGAAGGCGTCGGCCTCGCTGGGCAGCAGCGAACCGACCCCACTGTTCAGCGAGCGGCCGTGCAGCTCC
>DASXJM010000118.1:0-20517 GCA_036497405.1 Streptosporangiaceae bacterium
TGCGGGGCGCGCCGGTTAGCGTTCGGTATGAGCGAATGCTCGCCATCGCCCACCCCGAACACCGCGCCGCGCTGGCCGCGGAGCTGGAGGAGCATCTGATGAACGGAGCCCTGCGATGACCCGGGCCGCGATCGTGAACCCGCTGCGGACCGCGGTCGGCCGGTTCGGCGGCACGCTGCGCCCGGTACCCGCCGAAGACCTGGCCGCGACGGTGATCCGGGCGGTGGTGGAACGCTCGGGGGTGGACCCGGCCCGGATCGAGGACGTGGCCTTCGCTCAGTCCTACGCCAACTCCGAGGCGCCCTGCATCGGCCGCTGGGCCGCGCTGGCGGCGGACCTGCCCATCGCGGTGCCGGGGATGCAGCTCGACCGGCGCTGCGGCGGCGGCCTGCAGGCGGTGGCCACGGCGGCGATGATGGTGCAGACCGGTGCGGCCGACGTGGTGGTGGCGGGCGGCGTCGAGTCGATGAGCAACATCGAGTACTACTCGACCTCGGTCCGCTGGGGCAGCCGGGCCGGCAACGTGAACCTGTACGACCGGCTGGACCGGGGCCGCGAGCGGTCACAGCCGGAATGGCGGTTCGGGCCGATCAGCGGCATGATCGAAACCGCCGAGAACCTGTCCCGGCAGTTCGGCATCGGCCGCGAGGCGGCCGATGAGTACGCGGTGCGCAGCCAGCAGCGGGCCGCCGCGGCCTGGGCGGGCGGGAAGTTCGCCGACGAAGTGGTACCGATCGAGGTGCCGCAGCGGCGCGGGGAGCCCGTGCTGTTCGAGCAGGACGAGGGGGTGCGCGGCGACTCGACCACCGCGACCCTGGCCAAGCTGCGCCCGCTCATGAAGGACGGCACGGTCACCGCGGGCAACTCGGCCCAACAGAACGACGCGGCCGCCGCCTGCCTGGTGGTGGCCGAGGACAAGCTGGAGGAGCTGGGCCTGGAGCCGGTGGCCTACCTGGTCGGCTGGACCGCGGTCGGCTGCGAGCCCGCCACCATGGGCATCGGGCCGGTCCCGGCCGTGGCCAAGCTGTTCGGGCGGCTCGGCCTGGGCTTCGACGACATGGACCTGATCGAGCTGAACGAGGCGTTCGCGGTGCAGGTGCTGTCGGTGCTGCAGGGCTGGGGCCTCAAGCTGGATGAGATCGACGGCAAGTTCAACGTGAACGGTTCCGGGATCTCACTCGGCCACCCGATCGGGGCCACCGGGGCCCGGATCCTGACCACCATGCTGCACGAGCTGCGCCGGCGCGGCGGCCGGTACGCGCTGGAGACCATGTGCGTGGGCGGCGGCCAGGGCGTGGCCGCGGTGTTCGAGAGGGCGTAGAGAACCGTATGACCAGCTTGCTCAGCTACGGCGCCTACCTGCCGTCCGGTCGGGTCGACCTGGCGGAGGTGGGCGCCACGCTGGGCAGCGGCGGGGGCAGCGCCAGCCGGGGCCAGCGGGTGGTGGCCTCGTTCGACGAGGACAGCACCACGATGGGGGTGGCGGCGGCCCGGGCCGCGCTGTCCGTGCTGCCCAGCGCGGGCGCGGGCGCCCCTGCCGATCTGTACTTCGCCACCACGTCGCCCGCCTACCTGGACAAGACCAACGCCGCCGCCATTCACGCGGCTCTCGGCCTGGGTTCGCGCGGGTTCGCGGGCGACCTGGCCGGCTCGGCCCGGTCCGGGGTGGCCGCCCTGCGCAGCGCGGCGGCCCTGGGCGGGATCGCGGTCCTGGCCGACGTGCGGACCGGGCAGCCCGGGTCGGCCGACGAGCGCGGCGGCGGGGACGCGGCGGCCGCGTTCGTGTTCGGGTACGGCGACGACGGTGACGGCGGGATCGCCGACATCATCGGCCAGGCGTCGCGGACGGCCGAGGTCCTGGACCGGTGGCGGCTGCCCGCCCGGGCCGCGGCCGACGTCTGGGAGGAGCGCTTCGGCTACGAGCAGTACGCGCCGCTGATCCGCGAGGCCGCGGCCGCGGCCCTGGCCGACGCCCAGCTGGAACAGGCCGATCACGTGGTCCTGGTCTCCCCCAACAGCGCCGTGCCGCGGCGCGGAAAGTCGCTGGTCACCGGGTCCGTGTCCACCACGTTCTCGCCGGTGGGGCACGCGGGCGTGGCCGACGCCGGGGTGGCCTTGGCCGCCGTGCTGGACCACGCCGAACCGGGGCAGACGATCCTGGTCCTGAGCGCGGCCGACGGCTGCGACGCGCTGGTCCTGCGCACCACTGACGAGCTGGCCAACCGCCGCCAGCCCGTGGCGGTGGAAGCGCAGCTCAAGGCGGGGACGCACGTTCCCTACCCGTCGTATCTGACCTGGCGGGGCTGGCTGCAGCGGGAGCCACCGCGGCGGCCCGAGCCGGACCGCCCCGCCGCCCCGCCCAGCGCGCGGGCCGGGGACTGGAAGTTCAGCTTCACCGGGTCGGCCTGCACCGCCTGCGGGTTCGTGCACCTGCCCCCGGCCCGGGTCTGCCACCAGTGCGGCGCGGTGGACCAGATGGCCCCGGTCCGGCGGGCCGGAACGGTGGGCACGGTGGCCACCTTCACGGTGGACCGGCTGGCCTACTCCCCGGCGCCGCCGCTGGTCGACGCGGTGATCAATTTCGACGGTGGCGGCCGCTACGCGCTGGAGGTGGCCGACGCCGACCCGGACCAGCTGGCGGTCGGGTCGCGGGTGGAGCTGGTGTTCCGCCGCCTGTTCACCGCGGGTGGCGTGCACAACTACTTCTGGAAAGCGAAGGTCATCTGATGGCCAGTCACGGGATCTCCGACCGGGTGGCGATCATCGGGATGGGCTGCACGCCGTTCGGTGAGCACTGGGGCCGGTCGGCCGAGGACCTGCTGATCGACGCGGCCGGCGAATGCCTGGCGCCCTTCCCGGAGCTGGACGTGGATGCCTACTGGCTGGGCACGCTGGCCTCGGGACAGTCCGGGCTGACCCTGAGCAAGGCGCTGAACACCGGGTACAAGCCGGTGACCCGGGTGGAGAACTACTGCGCCAGCGGCTCGGAGTCGTTCCGCAACGCCTGCTACGCGGTGGCCTCCGGCGCCTACGACGTGGTGATGGCGACCGGGGTGGAGAAGCTCAAGGACTCCGGATTCTCCGGCCTGCTGCGGGGCGACCCACCCGGGGACGGCACCGCGTCCGAGCTGTCCATGACCGCGCCGGCCGCGTTCTCCATGCTCGACCCGGCCTACTGCGCCCGGTACGGCGTGGACCCGGCCGCCATGCGCGCGGCCATGACCCACGTGGCCTGGAAAAACCACGTCAACGGGGCCCGGAACCCGAAGGCGCAATTCCGGGCCGAGGTGCCGAAGGACAAGATCGAGAGCGCCCCCAAGGTGGCCGGGCGGCTGGGGGTCTTCGACTGCTCCGGGGTGTCCGACGGCGCGGCCGCCGCGCTGATCGTGCGGGCCGAGGACGCCCCTCGCTACACCGGCCGCCCGGTCTACGTGAAGGCACTGTCGCTGGTGGCCGGGCCCGCGCGGGGGGCGCTCGACCCGGAGTACGACTACACGACGTTCCCGGAGGTGGTCCGGTCGGTGGACGAGGCCTACGCCCAGGCCGGGGTGACCGACCCCCGGCGGCAGATCTCGCTGGCCGAGGTGCACGACTGCTTCACCCCGACCGAGCTGGTGCTGATGGAGGACATGGGGTTCAGCGACCGCGGCCAGGCCTGGAAGGACATCCTGGCCGGAGACTTCGAGCGGGGCGGGCGGCTGCCGGTCAACCCGGACGGCGGGCTGAAGTCGTTCGGCCATCCGGTCGGGGCCAGCGGGCTGCGCATGCTGTACGAGGCCTGGCTGCAGTTCCGGGGCGAGGCCGGGGCCCGGCAGCTGGACGGTCCGAAGCTGGCGCTGACCCACAACCTGGGCGGGCGCCCAGGCAGTTGTGTGTCGTTCGTTTCTCTGGTGGGACGGGAGCGGGGATGAGCTCGGAAGAGCAGTGGGACGCGCTGGTCATCGGGGCGGGGGCGGGTGGCCTGTTCACGGCGGCCCGGCTGGCCCGCCGCGGTTACCGGGTGCTGGTGGTGGAGCGCCGGGACAAGGTCGGTGGCCGCGCGTCGACCGACGACATCGACGGGTTCAAGGTCAACAACGGCGCCATCGTCATCGAGACCGGTGGCATCACCGAGCAGACCTGCCGCGAGGTCGGGGCGGCGTTCGACGTCCGCGAGCCCAGGCCGCCGCTGCTGTACCGGATCGGGGGCAAGGACGTGGACGTCACCGGGGGCGGCTGGGGTTTCCTGCTGTCCAAGCTGACCCGGCAGGGCGCCAAGCTGCTGGCCGGGCTGGGCGCGGCCCGCTCGGACAGCGGGTTGCCCACCGATGAGCTGTCCACCGCCGACTGGGTGCGCAAGTTCACCCGGAACGAGAGCGTGCAGGGGATCTTCCGCAACATGTGCGCCTCGGTGTTCGCGGTCAGCTCCGAGGAACTGCCGGCCCGGGTGTTCCTGACCTACTTCACCCGCAAGAGCGCGTTCAAGCGGTTCGGGTTCCACCCGGAAGGCACGATCGGGTTGTGGCGGGCGCTGGCCGAGGTGGTGACCCGGCACGGCGGCGAGGTGCGGCTGAACACGGAGGCCGAGTCGCTGTCGGTGGCCGGTGGCCAGGTGGGGAACGCGGTCCTGCGGCCGGTGGGCGGCGGGGAGTCCCGGATCGTCCGGGCGGCGGTGGTGGTCAGCGACATCGGGCCGGCCGCGACCGTCCGGCTGGCCGGGCCGGACGCCTTCGGCGACGAGTACCTGGCCCAGGTCAAGCGGGCCGACCGGCCGACCGCGATGATCTCGGTGAACTTCGCCAGCCAGGAGCGGCTGATCAACGTGCCGGGCATGCTGAGCTTCGCGGTCACCCGGCGGCTGGCCTACATGGCCAACTTCACCGACCTGTGCCCGGAGATGGCCCCGCCCGGCTGGAACCTGTACGTGGCCGCCGGGGTGCCGCAGCCGTCGGTGGGCGACTTCGACGAGGCGGCCGAGACCGACCAGTTGTTCGCCGACATCGACGACGTGATCGGTGGCTTCGGGGCCCGGGCCCGGGTGCTGTCCACCGTGGTCACCCGGGACGACTGGCCACCGCAACGCGCGGTGGCCGGGTTCGACCTGGCCCCGGCGACCCCGCTGGCCAACCTGTGGAACGTCGGCGACGGGGTGAAGGAGTACGCCAACGGGGGCACCACCGCCTGTGCGGAGACCGCGCAATTGGTGGTTGATCACATCATCGAAGGTCGGTGGGCGCGGGTGACCACCTGATGGCCGGGTTCCGGGCCGAGGGCCCCTTTTTCGACGAACTGAGCCCGGGGCAGAGCTTCGGCCCGGTGCCGGGGGTGACGCTGACCGACGGCGTGGCCGCCGCCCACCAGGCCATCGTGGGCAACCGGCTGGCCCTCACCCTGGACGGCGAGCTGGCCCGGGCAGTGACCGGCGGGGACCGGCTGGCCAGCCCGGCCATGGTCTGGGATGTGGCCATCGGCCAGTCCACCGTGGCCACCCAGCACGTCAAGGCCAACCTGTTCTACCGCGGCCTGTGGTTCCGGCGCGCGCCGGTCATCGGCGACACCTTGCGCACCAGCACGGTGGTGGCGGGCCTGCGCCAGAACCGGCCCCGGCCCGGCCGGCGGGCCACCGGGCTGGCCGCGCTGCGGATCACCACCGTGGACCAGCAGGACCGGCCGGTGCTGGACTTCTGGCGCTGCGCCATGCTGCCGTTGCGGGCCCCGGACGCCCCGGCCGGCTCGACCGGGTACGACGACGACCTGGACCTGATCGGGGCCGGGGTCCGGGCCGGCGACGTGGCCGCCCTGGCCGGTAGCTGGAAGCTGGACGGGCAGGCCGGGTTGGTGGCCGGCCCGGGTCCGGCGACCGGGGGCCTGACCCCGGGCGACGTGATCGAGGTGGCGGGCGGGGACGTGGTCTCCAGCGCCCCGGAACTGGCCCGGCTCACCCTCAATGTGGCTCAGGTCCACCACGACGCCGAGGCGGCCGGGGGCACCCGGCTGGTCTACGGCGGCCACACCATCGGGCTGGCGCTGGCCCAGGCCGAGCGGGCCCTGCCCAGCCTGGTCACCGTGCTGGGCTGGCATTCCTGCGACCACCTGGCCCCGGTGCACGAGGGCGACACCCTGCACAGCAGCCTGGAGCTGGAGAGCCTGGCACCGCGGGCGCCGGGGGCCGTGGCCGAGCTACGGTCCCGGGTCTTCTCCGGTTCCGAGCAGGTCCTCGACTGGCGTTTCGTCGCCCTGCTGGCCTAGTTGGGCGGGGCCGCCCCGCCGGGGGCTCGGCGCGGAGCGCTTCTTGCTGTTATCAGATCGGCGCCGGGGCGGCCCTGAGTGATCCCGGAGTAATCAGAGCAAACTCATACGAATCAGTCAGCGTGCACCCTAACGACATCAGCAGGATACGATTCCTGGAACGCCATCAGGGCTAGTCCGACGGGGCTGACCGCTACTGGGGGGAGTGAATTGCGCGCCAGCGTTTCTCGACTGTCACGCACCATGGTCGCGGGCCTGGGGATCGCCGTGGCAGTCAGCCTGGCTGCGTGCTCCTCTTCGTCGTCGCCGTCCCCCTCGTCCTCCTCGGCGTCGGCCAACTCGAACTCGCAGGCGACCATCAACACCTCCCCCGGCCAGCCCTGGACCCGGGTGTGGAACGACTCGTTCGGCGGTCCGGCCGGGTCCAAGGTCGGGCCGGCCTGGATGTACAACCAGGGGCACGGCGCGATCTTCGGCACCGGTGAGATCGAGACGATGACCGACTCCCCCGCCAACACCCACCTGAGCGGGAACGGCCAGCTGGTCATCACGCCCATCCGGGACGCCTCGGGCGCCTGGACTTCGGGCCGGATCCAGACCAAGAGCAGCGGGTTCACCGCCCCGGCGGGCGGCGAGATGATGATCACCTCCACGCTGAAGCAGCCGGCCCCGGCCAACTCGACCGGCTACTGGACCGGGTTCTGGATCATCGGCAAGGGCCAGTGGCCCGAGCACGGCGAGATCGACATCCTCGAGGACGTCAACCACGGTGACATGGTCAGCGGCAGCCTGCATTGCGGCAACCTGGACACGCCCAACCCGGACGGGACCAAGGGTCCCTGCCACGAGACCAACGGCCTGGGCAGCGGCCAGCACTCCTGTGCCAGCTGCCAGACCAGCTATCACACCTACAGTGCGATCATCGACCGGCGGACCTCGGACGAGCAGATCCGCTGGTACCTGGACGGCCGCGAGTACTTCAGCATCAGCGAGAGCCGGGTCGGCCAGCAGGCCTGGGCCGAAGGCGTCGACAGCGGCTTCTCGATCATCTTCGACGTGGCCATCGGCGGCGGGTACCCGAGCATCGAGTGCAAGTGCCAGACGCCCAGTCCTTCCACCACGTCGGGTGCCCCGCTGAATGTGAAGGACGTGTCCGTCTACACGCTCAAGCCCACCTCGTCCTGAGGCCCCCTGGCCGTCCCCTCAGACGGCCGTGGCCAGCTCAGACTGTTTGGCGGACGCGGGCGCGAGGGCCAGCGCGGCTGAGCTCGCCCCCAGCTCACGGTAGGCCTCGAACTCGCGGCTGTCGTACAGCTGCTGCAGGGTCGGCTCACACGGATAGCTGGGGTTGCTGAGGGCGTAGGCGACCACGTCCCAGGGGGCGTCCTGCCACCAGCCGAGCTTGCACACGACCAGGTTGGGCTGGCTGGGGACGGCGGCACCGCGGCCGCGGAACGAACCGGAGGCCCAGGGCTGGTCCACCTCGCCGGGCTTCAGCTCCTTCGGGTGCTTGATCATCGCGCTGGGCTTCAGGTCGATCTCGACCCCGGCGTCCATCCGGGCCAGGCCGATCGAGCCGCCGATGGTCGACCAGGTGCTGGCGTGGTCGCCGCTGGCGTCCAGGGCCAGGACGTGCCCGGGCTGCCGGCGCAGCGCCTCGACCAGGCCCAGGTTGTCGTAGTGGCCGCCGTCGGTGACGTTGATCCAGGTGGCCCGGTAGCTGGTGTGACCGGCGGCCTCGGCCCACAACATGCCCATGGTGGGCTGCATGACCCGCCAGCAGACGGCCGCGCCGAACCTGGACCGCCGTCCCTGGGCGGCGTCCTCGCGGATCTTGAGCAGGTGCGCCCACAGCCGGGCTTCCCAGCGCTCGGCCTGATCCGGCTCGGCCCGCCAGTGCGGGTGCGGCAGCACGTACCAGGCCAGCAGCAGCGACGTCCGCCGCGACCACGCCGGGTCGGCCCGGCCCGCCTGGTCGTACTGGCCCTCCAGGTAGTCGCGGGCGCGCTTGACCACGGCCGGATGCGGCAGCCAGACACCGAGCCGGACGTTGGTCGCGGTGAGCAGGATCCGGTAGGCGACCTTGGTCGCGCTGCCCATCAGCGGTGACACCGCGGCGCCGCTGATGGCCACCAGGTCGAACAGCGTCAGCCGGGAGTGGCCGACCAGGTGCTCGTAGTCGGCGGTGGCCGCGGTCACGCAGTCTTCCACCGAACCGGGCCGCCCGCGCAGCCTGGCCTGCTTGGGGTCGAAGGCCAGGCAGAACCCGCCCTGGCCGGGGCGCACGTCCCGCTTGGCGTTGATGTTGGCGGTGGTGCAGATGACCGGCATCGGCCCGTCGTCCTCGCTCAGTTCGGACAGCCGGGTGCGGGCGGCGGCGGCGAACAGGCTGGCCCGCTCCGTCCCGGTGGCCTGGCAGGCGGCCCGGGTCACGGCGTACGCGGTGGCCAGCCGCCAGCGGTAGCCGTCGTGCAGGGAGAGCCGGTTGAAGTCGGCCACCGCCCGGGTGCCGAGCATGATGGCCACCGCCACCGCGACCGGGATGAGCTGGCCGGGGCTGTAGCCGGTGTGGGCGGCGCTCCCGGTCCAGGTCAGCGCGGCCACCACTCCGACCGCGACCACGATCGAGCTGGCCAGCCAGGGGGTCAGGTGGCTGACCGCATACCGGGTCACCTGGGTGAGCAGGCCTGGGGACTTGCTGGTGGCCTGATTCTCCGCCACGTGGACCTTGGCCAGCCGGGTCCGGCACCAGCCCGCCACCGCGACCAGCGCGGCCAGCAGGCCACTCAGGGTGCCGGCCGTCCAGTGCCCGGCCCCGCCGAAGCCGATCGCGTGCGCGATCGTGCCTACGGCCCCGGTGCTGTGGTACAGCCAGGAGATCACCGGCGGCGCGGCCAGCATGGCCAGGGCCAGGACGGCGGTGATGAAGGCCGCCCAGCCGGTCCACCGGGCGCGCTGGGCGCCGCGGTCGGCGTCCTCGGCGGGCAGCGTGACCCACCAGAACGCGAACAGGATCAGCGTGACCCCGGCGGCCACGGCCGGGGCCAGCCACCAGGACCAGGCGGTGACCGAGGCCGACGCTCCGGAGTGGGTCCAGCTCAGTACGCCCTGCGACCGCAGCAGCCAGCCCCAGGCGTGGCTCAGCGCGTACACCGGCGCCATCACCAGCGCGAACGTGACCACCACCCCGAGCAGCAACGACAGCAACCCGACCAGCACGGTCTTGGCGTCGGGCGCGATGTAGCGGGTGTTGTTCCGCAGGTGCTGCTCCTCGGCCGAGCCGGGGGCGTAGGCGGGAGGCTCGGCGTCGGCTCCGGTCCCGGCCTTGGCGTCGGCTTGGAGGCCGTGCCGGACCAGGGCCAGCGAGGCGGCGATGTAGCTACCGCCGGACACGCCCACGATCCAGCGGGCCTTGGCGTTCAGCCCCCGCTGCTGCAGGCTCTGCAGCGCGCCCAGGCAGTAGGTGGCCGAGCGGATGCCGCCACCCGAACAGCAGATCGCCCACTCCGGGTCCTGATCGTTCATGACTGCTCCCCCTGAGCCCTCCCGGGAATGGGGCCGGCCCGGCCCCTCTTGCTATCGCAGAGGGAGCCGGGCCGGTTCTGATACACCCGCTGGCTGAGTTACTGCTGGTACACCAGATAGCGGTTGGGCAGCTCGTGGCGCCAGCCCGCGGCGGCGGGCGGGACGAACAGGAAGCCGGGGTCGTCGTCGTAGTCGAAGAACGAGGTCGCGAAGGCCGCGTACGGCTGCGCCCGGTCCACGATGTCGAAGGTCACGTTGGCTTCGTAGACGTCCGAGTCCACCCCCGGGTCGGGCGTGGGCAGCAGGAACGGGGCCTCGATGAGGATGTCGGCCACCGGGCCGAACGTACCGGTCTGCACCAGCTGGGTGCGGGTGCCGTCGGTGATGTTGAACAGGTCCAGCGAGATCCGCCACTGGCGGCCGCCGAGCTGGATGACCGGCGGGACCGCGAAGCCGTCGGGGATGCTCGCCGTCGGGTTCACCCACCCGTAGGCGTACAGCCAGGCGTCCTCGCCGGCCGCGATGACCTTGCCCGGCTGGTACGGCGGCAGGCCGGTGAACTGCACCGGTGACGTGGCGGCCACATCGAACGCCACGTACTGGCCCACGGTCGGCTCGCCGATGTGCGGCTGGGCCGCGCCGGACGAACCGTTCTGGTGACTGCGCTGGCCCAGCCGCTCGCTGGCGGCCTTACGGATCCGGTCCGCGTAATCGCGGCCCCACTGCTCGGCCTGCGCATGGCCCGGCTGTACCGCGGCGCCGTTAGCGGCGGCCAGGGTGCCGGTGTCGTCGGTGACGGTGGTGGTCAATTTGGTACCCCCTTGGTATGGCTGCGGCTGGGGGCCAGCCACAGCTGTTACACCTTGGAGGAGGCGGCGTTCCGGATACAGATACACCAACCGGGCCGATTTCTGCCCGGGGCGGGGTCAGGCTTCGGCCCGGACCGGGGTCAGGCTTCGGCCCGGAGCTGGGCCGCGGCCGCGGTCATCGACTGGAGCTTGCCGTAGGCCGAGTCGCGCGGCAGGTACTTCATGCCGCAGTCCGGAGCCAGGATCAGCCGCTCGGCCGGCACGTGCTCCAGGGCCCGGCGGACCCGGCCCGCCACCACGTCCGGGGTCTCGACCGCCTCGTCGCCCAGGTTGAGCACGCCCAGGATGATCGTCTTGCCGTCCAGGCTGCGGAGCACCGAGGTGTCCAGGTTGGCCTGGGCGGTCTCGATGGAGATCTGGTCGCAGTCGCAGGCGGCCAGTTCGGGCAGGAACGAGTAGCCCTCGGGCCGGTCGGCCACCATCGCGGCGTAGCCGAAGCACAGGTGCACGGCGGTGGTGCCGGTGATGCCGTCCAGGGCCCGGTTGATGGCCTTGACCCCGTACTTGCGAGCCTCCTCCGGCTTGGCCTGCAGCCAGGGCTCGTCCAGCTGGACCACGTCGGCGCCCGCCGCGAACAGGTCGGCCACCTCGGAGTTGACCACTTCGGCGTAGGCCAGCGCCAGGTCCTCGGGGCTGGCGTAGTAGTCGTTCTCGGCCTGCTGGGACATGGTGAACGGCCCGGGCACGGTCATCTTGACCGTGCGGTCGGTGTTGGCGCGCAGGAACGCCACGTCGTCGACCTCGACCGGGTGCCGCCGCCGGACCGGACCGGTGATGCGGGGCACCAGGTTGGTCGTGCCGGCCCGGCTCACCAGCGTGCCCGGGTGGTCCAGGTCCACCCCGTCGAGGGCGGTGGCGAACCGGTTCGAGTAGCTCTCCCGGACCTGCTCGCCGTCGGTGACGATGTCCAGCCCGGCCCGCTCTTCATCGCGCAGCGCCAGCAGGGTGGCGTCCCGCTGGGCCTGCTCCAGGTGCGCGGGGTCGACCCGCCACAGCTCGCGGGCCCGGACCCGGGGCGGCAGCCGGTGGCCGAGCCGGTCCCGGTCGATGAGCCAGTCCGGCTGCGGGTAACTGCCGACCAGTGCGGTGGGAAAGAGCATGCCCGCCAGCCTATGCGGCGGCATTTTAATAGGGTGAACCGGTGAAGCCGTTCCTGCTGCTGGGCATCCGCATCGACGACGCGCCGTCCGACAACGAGTACGAGTCGTTCCTGAGCTTCTCCGGCCTGGACGAGGACCGCCTGCGCCGGATCCGGCTCGAGCAGCGGCCGCTGGGCGACATCGACCTGCGCGACTGGTCCGGGATCATGCTCGGCGGCGGCCCGTTCAACTACACCGATCCCGTAGACCGCAAGTCCGCGGTCCAGCGCCGGGTCGAGGCCGATCTGCACCGGCTGCTGCACGAGGTGGTCGAGACTGACTTCCCGTTCCTGGGGGCCTGCTACGGGATCGGCGCGCTGGGCAGCCACGAGGGCGCGGTGCTGGACCGCCACCACAGCGAGCCGGTCAGCGCGGTCGAGATCACGCTGACCGCGGAAGGCCGGGCCGATCCGCTGTTCAGCGTCCTGCCCGGCGCGTTCAGCGCGTTCACCGGGCACAAGGAGGCGGTCAGAACCCTCCCGCCGCACGCGGTCCGGCTGGCCGAGAACGCGGCCTGCCCGGTGCAGGCGTTCCGGGTCGGGGCCAACGTGTACGCGACCCAGTTCCACGCCGAACTGGACGCCGTGGGCATGTGCACCCGCGTCGACGCCTACAAGTACGCGGGCTACTTTCCGCCCGAGGAGGCCGACGAGGTCAAGGCCATGTCGCGGCGCAGCGACGTGACCCAGCCGCCGCGGCTGCTGCGCCAGTTCGTGGGCCGTTACGCGGACCGCTCCCCCGTCTCGGTCGGCTGATCTGACCCGCGCACGGCCAGGCGGCCGTCGGGCCCGAAGATCGGCGGGTCGAGCACGGTGATGGTCAGCTCGCCGCCCTCCGGCCCGGGGCGATCGGGCAGGCGGCCGGTGATCACGGTGCCCGCCACGGTCAGGTCGGCTTCCCAGCCCGCGCCCGCGGGCCGGCTGGCGGCCACGGTGCCGGTCAGCACCAGGCCGCGGCCGGGGTGAGCGCCGGCCACGGTCCGTTCCGGATGCACGCCAGCCACCTGGTCCGGGCCCCGCGGGACGAAACCGAGGTAGCCGATCAGCTCGGCCACCCGGCGGCTGGCGGGCCGCAGCACCACCTCATCCGGCGCCCCCAGCTGAAGCAGCTCACCGCGGTCGATCACGGCCAGCCGGTCGGCGAAGGCCTGGGCGTCGGCCAGTTCGTGGGCGACCAGCATGGCGGGCACGTTCCGGGCCGCCACCAGCGACACCACCAGGTCGGTGAGGGACCGGCGCAGATGCGCGTCCAGCCCGGTGAACGGCTCGTCCAGCAGCAGCGCGTCGCAGTGGGCCAGCAGCAGGCGGCCGAGCGCGACCCGGTGACGCTGGCCGCCCGACAGCGCGGCAGGCATGGCGTCCAGCAGCCCGGCCAGGCCCAGGGTGGCCGCGACGTCGGTCAGCTCGGCTCCGGACGGATCGGCCTCCCGGGCGTAACTCAGGTTGCCGCGCACGGACAGGTGCGGGAACAGGCCGGGATCCTGGCGGAGCAGGCCGACCCGGCGCTGCCACGGCGGCACCGCCTGGGCCGGCGGGCTGGTCGAGGTGAGCACCCGGTCGCCGAGCACCACCCGGCCCCGGCGCGGGACGACCAGCCCGGCCACCACCTCCAGCAGCGTGGTCTTGCCGGCCCCGGAGGGTCCGAACAGGGCCACCCGCTCCCCCGCCGCCACCTGCACGGCGGCGCGCACGGTGAAGTCGCGGCGGTCAACCTCGACGTCGGCGTCCAGCACGGGCGCTCCAGATGTAGGCGGCCAGCGGCAGCGGCAGCGCCACGATCAGCAGGACCAGAGCGAACGGCAGCGCGGTCGGCAGCCCGGTTTCCTGCAGCGTGGTGTAGATCTGCAGCGGGATGCCGTAGGGATGGTAGGCGATGATCACTACCGCGCCGAACGCGCCCATGGCCCGGGCCCAGGCCACCGACAGGGCCATGGCCAGACCCGGTGTGGCCAGCGGCAGCGTGACCCGGCGGAAGGCCCGCAGCGGCCGGTCCCCGAGCAACTGGGCCTGCTGCTCCAGGCTCGGGTCGACCGCGGCGAACGCGGCCTGCGCGCTGACCACGTAGTAGGGCGCGGACTCGTACACCTGGGCGATGCACAGGGCCAGGAACGTGTTGGACGCCGACAGGTGCAGGTCGCCGAGGACCTGGCCGATGGGCGTGTACGGCCCGACCAGGAAGATCAGCAGCAGGCCGATGACCAGCGGCGGCAGCAGCAGGCTGCACAGCACCCCGGTCTCCCACACCCGCGGGAACGGCAGCCGGCCCCGGGCCAGCATCCAGGCCAGCGGGGTGCACAGGCCGAACAGCACCGCCAGCGTGATGGCCCCGGACTCGACCGAGGTCAGCAGGGGGCCGAACGCGCCCGGCGCGCTCAGCGAGGTCCAGATACCCGACCAGGACAGGTGGGTGAGCAGGGCGATGACCGGGCCGAGCAGCGCGATCCAGATGATCGCGGCCCCGATGACCGAGGCCACGGCGGAAGCCGAGCGGGCCCGCGGTGTCGCGCGCCCGCCCGGCTTCAGGTCACTCGGGCTCGCCGCCCAGCTCACTCTGGCTAACTACCCAGCTCACTGGCGATGGCCGCCGGCACGTCGCTCATGGAGCCGGTCAGCTTCGGCGTCAGCACGTCGAAGCCGCCTGCCTTGTACTGGGCCAGGCCCGCGCTGGACAGCGTGTACTTGACGAACGCGATCGCGGCCGCGCTGGGCTTGGCGCCGACGGTCGTGATGTCGATGACCTGCGGCGAGCCCTTGTAGACCTTGCCCTTCTTCACCTTGACCGTGGCCTTGGCGTAGGCCGCCTTCTCGGCCGCGCTGCCCAGGTTGATCTGGTCCGGGAGCTTGATGTACGGCAGCTTCAGCTCGACCGCCTGGGTGATGAACGCGCTGGCCGCGTCGAGCTGGCCGGACTGCAGGGTGGCGTCCAGGGAGGACTCAGCGAAGATCTGCGAGGAACTGGAGGTGGCCAGGTCCGAGGTGCCCAGGATCTTGGACACCGAACTCGAGGGCAGGTGGCAGTAGGACTGGGCCAGCTCCACCATCATGATGAAGTCCCGGCCCTGCGGGTCGATGTTCGGGTCAGTGCGGCCCAGCTTGAGGCCGGAGGTCTGCAGCGTCTTGCTGAACAGGCCGCAGATGTTCTTCGAGCCGTCGGCGTAGGCCTTGAAGTCGGCCGCGTACTTGCTCTTGGGGTTGTAGGCCAGCACGATCGAGGTGCCCGCGTACTGCACGTACCACTTGGTGAACTTGGGCTCGATCATCTTGATGTTGTCGCCGCCGACGCTCTCGAACACGTCCGGGGTCAGCTCGCCGCCGGTGATGTCGTTGGCCAGCTCGGTGGAGGCGCCGCCGTGGCCCACGAACTTGTAGCCCTCGGCCTTGGTGAAGGCGGGTGAGACTACTTTCTCGTTCAGGAACTGCAGCGACGAGGCGTAGGCCACATTCACGTTGCCAGTCGGCTTGGCGGGAGCGGAGCTCGGCGCGCTCGAACTGGCGCTGGCAGAACTGCCACTAGAGGGTGACGAGCTGGAACTACAGCCCGCCACGGCGACCGCGGCCGAGGCCAGACCGGCGACGGCGGCGATACGCACGCGAGATTTCAACTGAAGATCGGCCATTTGCCTGACATTAGCCAGCACCGATCACGCCGGGCAATGAGTTGTAACGGCTACTGGTCACATTGTGACCAGTACGTATCCAGCGGTGCTGCTCCACCGCGCGGCCGGCCACGGGCCGGGGTGGCGCGGGGTGAGGCGGGGTCACGGCCGTTACGCTGCCGAGCATGATCACCGACTTGTTCACGCTGACCGGCAAGGTGGCCGTCATCACCGGCGCCTCGTCCGGCATCGGGGTGGCCTTCGCCCAGGCCATGGCCGAGGCCGGCGCCGACCTGGCGCTGGGGGCGCGGCGGGCCGACCGCCTGGAGCAGACCCTGGCCGACGTGTGCGACAGCACCGGCCGCCGCGGCATCGCGATCCGCACCGACGTCGCCGACCCCGAAGACTGCCAGCGGCTGGTGAACACGGCCATGGAGCGGTTCGGCCGGGTCGACGTCCTGATCAACAACGCCGGGGTCGGCACCGCCGTGCCCGCCACCCGCGAGACACCGGACCAGTTCCGGGCCGTACTGGACGTGAACCTGAGCGGCAGCTACTGGATGGCCCAGGCCTGCGGCCGGGTCATGCAGCCGGGCAGCAGCATCATCAACATCAGCAGCGTGCTGGGCATCACCACCGCCGGGCTGCCGCAGGCCGCCTACACCGCCAGCAAGGCCGGGCTGATCGGCCTGACCCGTGACCTGGCCCAGCAGTGGACCGGCCGCAAGGGGATCAGGGTCAACGCGATCGCCCCCGGCTTCTTCGCCACCGAGATGACCGACTCCTACCGGCCCGGCTACCTGGATTCGATGAAGCCCCGGATCGTGGCCGGCCGGATGGGTGAAGGCCCCGAGGTCGCCGCGGTCGCGGTCTTCCTGGCCAGCGAGGCCGCCTCCTACATCACCGGCCAGACCCTGGCCGTCGACGGCGGGGTCACCATCACCTGAGCCAGCCGCCCACAGGCCGGGGCCGGGGCCGTGGCCGGGCGCCTACTGGTCGGCGACGGTGACGAAGATGAGTTTCCCGTCCAGGTCCGGGGCCGGCGGGGTCAGGCCACGATCGCTGCGCGAGCCCGCGCAGTTGAGCACGTCCTTGGCCTGCCGGTCGATCAGCCGGGTGAACAGGTACTGCGCACAGCCGAAGATCAGCGCCACCGTGAAGACCTGGGGCTCGGTCCGGGCGGTGAGCGAGCTGACCAGCCCCGAGCCGGCCAGCAGCACGCCGAGCAACCCGGTAGCGGCGCCCGCGCTGCCCTTGAGCAGAGTCTGGACCAAGGGCAGGCCGTAGGAATGCCGGTGACCGGTGTAGCTCTTCAAAGCCAGGGCCGCGCTGGCCAGCCCGGGCAGGGACGCGATCATCTCCAGCTCGAGCAGGTACCAGCCGCTGGGCCCGCGGGTTCCGCTCGCGGCCGCGAACACGGCCCGGAATGACTGGTCGGCCCAGCCGAGCCCGGCCACGCCAGCCAGCAGGGCCGTCAGCAGCGCGCCCATCACGACCAGGGTGTTGCGGAACGTCCGCGCGTCGGAGTGCGCGCTGGCTTCAGAGCTGTCGCAGGCCTGCCGGATGGCCCGCAACTGGGCCCGGTCACTGTCGCTGATGCGACGGTCGGGCTGAGCCAGGATTTCCAGCGTTTTGAGATAACCGCGCACTCGCAAATCATTGGGGCGGAAATTGGTGGCCACCGCCACGGCCATGTCCGGTATATGAGCCTTTACCGCGTCTTCCGGCTCCACCGAAAGTAAAATCTGACCCGCCGTGTGCAATGCGGAATAAGCGAGGTCGATTTCACCCCCGGTCCACCAGGAAACGGTCCGCCGCCACAGTTGCCGCAAACCAGTCAGATGCTGGCCCGCCGGACGCGGCGGAGACCACTCGGCACACCGCTTAGCTGAGTCGATTGCGTGGCATATTGCCACGTAGTCGGCCTGCTGCCCGGAGTTCATCCGGTCGTAGTCGGTACGGTGCAGTTCGGCTTCAAGGCGGCGGGCCGTACTGCGGACCTCGGCCATCCAGGTGGCCATGACCCACTTATGGGGGATTTTCCGTGGCAATTCACGGCCACCCACCACACGGCCATTCCTGTTCGCGGGCCGGTATTTGTCGATGACGTACACGGTTAACTTGAATATCACGCCGCAGGTGGTCGCCGCTGGCCGATCTGAGTTGCTTGTTCGAAAACGTGGCCGGCCTGGAGAACCGCGAAATCGGCGCGATGGGGGCCGACGATCTGGACGCCGATGGGCAGGCCCCCGGCGCTGAACGCGGCCGGGACGCTGGCGGCCGGGCAGCCGGTGGCCGAGACCAGGTAGGCCGAGCGCATCCAGTCCAGGTAGTCGGTCATCGGCACGTCGTTGATCTCGCCGGGGTACTCCAGGCCGACGTCGAACGGCAGCACCTGGCTGACCGGCAGGAGCAGGATGTCGTAGCGGCCGAAGAACTGCCGCACGCGGTGAAACAGCACCGTGTGCAGCTGCTCGGCCCGGGCCAGGTCCGGGCCGGTCAGCGCCCGGCCCTGGGCGATGTTGTCGCGCAGGGTGGCCTTGAACTGACCGGGCGACTGTGCTTCCAGGGCGCCGAAGGTGGCCTCGAAGCTCCAGGCCCGCAGCGTGCGGAACACCTCGTCGGCGTCGGTGAAGCTGGGGCAGGCTTCGGTGACCTCGGCTCCGAGGCCGGCGAAGACCTGGGCCGCCGACTGGACGGCCGCGGCCACCTCGGGCTCAACCGGGACCGCGCCGCCCAGGTCGGGTGAGAAGGCCACCCGCAGCCCGGCCGGGTCGAAGTCCAGCGGCTCGGCGAACCGGGACCCGGGCGTCTCCAGCGCGATCGGCGACCGCGGGTCCGGGCCGGCCAGCACCGACAGCAGCAGCGCGGCGTCGGCCACGGTCCGGGCCATGGGCCCGCTGACCCCCATCGTGCTCCAGCCGAGCAGGGCGGGCCAGCCCGGCACCCGGCCCGGTGACGGCCGGAACCCGGCCACGTTGCAGAACGAGGCCGGGTTGCGCAGCGAGCCGCCCATGTCGCTGCCGTCGCCGATCGGGTGCATGCCGCAGGCCAGGGCGGCCGCGGTCCCGCCGCTGCTCCCGCCCGCGCTCCGGCCCGGGTCGTACGGGTTCCTGGTCGCGCCGAACAGCGGGTTGAACGTGTGCGAGCCCGCCCCGAACTCGGGCACGTTGGTCTTGCCGATCGTGATCACCCCGGCCCGGTGCATCCGCTCGATGACCAGCGCGTCGTGCTCGGGCACGTAGTCGGCCCGGACCGGCGACCCGTAGGTGGTCAGCAGGCCCGCGGTCTCATGCAGGTCCTTGTGGGCGACGGGCAGCCCGTGCAGCGCCGGCAGGTCCCCGCCGGAGGCGGCCCGCTCGTCGGCGGCGTCGGCGGCGTCGGCGGCGCGCTCCTCGTCCAGGGTGATCACCGCGTTGATCTGCGGGTTCAGCCGGCCGATCTGGTCCAGGTGAGCCTGGAGCACCTCGCGCGCCGACACCTGGCGGCGTCCCAGCGCCGCGCGCAGTTCCCGGGCGGTCCAGAAGCACAGATCGGTCATGGGGCTCCTCGCGGTGCGGTGGTCGCCCCACCCTAGTTCGCGGCCCACTACGAGGTTCTCGTGATCTCAGCGGGGGCGGGCGGCGGTTAGCGTCGGGCCATGCGAGTGGTGCTGCGGGGGCGCTCGGCCGAGCTGACGGCGGCGTTCGGGCCGCTGCGGCGGGCGGAGCGGGCCCGGCAGGGCGGGGTGCTGCTGGTCACCGGGGAGCCTGGTATCGGCAAGAGCGCCCTGCTGGCCGCGGTGGCCGCCGAAGCCCGCGCGCGGGGCTTCCGGGTGGGCGCGACGGCCGGCCCCGGGACCCGGCTGGCCCCGTTGCTGTCGGCGCTGCGGTCGGGGCCGGACCCGCTGCTGTCGACGGCCGAACTGAGCGAGCTGGCCGAGCTGGCTCCGGTGCTGCTGGTGGACCGGGTCGCCGGGCGGCTGGCCGAGCTGGCCGGGCCGGCCGGCACCGGGGCACCGCTGCTGATCGTGGTGGACGACCTGCCGGGGGTGAGCCGGGAAGGCCGGGTCACGCTGCGGGCGCTGGCCGCCCGGCTGACCGGCACCCCGGTGGTGTGGGCGCTAGGCAGCCGGCGAGCGTCGCGGGACTTCCTCGCGGGCCTGGACGAGGCCGGACCGCACGGGGTCCGGGTCGAGTGGCTGCGGCTGGGGCCGCTGCCCCGGCCGGAGGTGGCCGCGCTGGCCCGGGACCGGCTCGGGCGGGAGCCGGACGGCGCGCTGCGGCGGATGCTGGCCGGCACCGGCGGCAACCCGCGGCTGGCGGTGGCGGTCCTGGACGGCCTGGCTCAGGCCGCCGCCCGGGGCGAGCCGACCGACCGAATCCCATCCGTGCTGGTCCGGACGGTACGGCGGGTGCTGACCGGGCTCGGTCCGGGTCCCCGGGAGCTGACCGAACTGGCCGCGGTGCTGGACCGCCCGATGACGGTCAGCGAGGCCTGCGCGCTGCTGCCGGGGCAGACCGAGGCGGAGGTGGCCCGGTCCATCGACCTTGTCCATCGCGGCCGGGTTGCTGAGCGGGTCCGGACCCGCGGTCCGGCCGAGGTTCGGCCTGATCAGGGAGGCCGTCTACGGCGACCTGCCCCGACCGCGGCGGGCCGGCCTGCACCTGCGCTGCGGCCGGCTCCTGCTGGCGGCGGGCGGGGATGCCCGGGCTGCGGCGGCCCACGCGCGGGCGGCGGCCGACGGCGGCCGGGTGGCCGCGGCCGCGCTCATCTCCCGGCCGGCGGCGGCGGCCCTGGCGCCGGAAGACCCCTCCGCTGCCGCCAGGGTGATCATTGACCTACGCCGCTCCATTTCACCTAATGACACGGGGCTGGAGGCCACGGTCCAGGACACTGACCTTCTGCTCCGGGCCCAGCACGACCGGGCCGCGCTGGAGGCCGCCGACTTGAGCCTGGCCCGCACCGACGATCCGGTGGCCCGGGCCACGCTGCAGATCCTGGCCGCCCGGGCGCTGATCGCCCTCGACCGGCCGGGCCAGGCCCGGGGCCGGATCCGGGCCGCCGCCGGGCCGGGCGAGCTGGCCGCGGGTCCGGTCCGGGCCCGGCTGGACGCGGCCGAGGCTCGAACTCTGGCCGCCTGCGAGCCCGAGGAGGTGGCCCGGGCCGCGGCGGCCCGGGC
>DASXJM010000119.1:0-29999 GCA_036497405.1 Streptosporangiaceae bacterium
GGTGGCGGGTTGCCGGTGGTGTGGCCGGTGTCGGGGCGGACTGGGGCGGGTGTGGCGGGGCAGGCGGGGCGGTTGCGGGAGTTTGCGGTGGGGCGGCCGGGGCTGGGTTTGGTGGATGTGGGGTGGTCGCTGGTGTCGACCCGGTCGGTGTTTGAGCATCGGGCGGTGGTGGTGGGTGCGGGCCGTGGGGAGCTGCTGGCTGGGCTGGGTGTGGTGGCGGCCGGGGATCCGGTGGGCGGGTTGCCGGGTGCGGACGTGCCGGGGGCGGCTGGGGCTGGGGTGCCGGGGTTGGTGGTGTCTGGGGTGGTGCCGGCGGGCGGGGCGGGCCGGGTCGGGCTGGTGTTTTCGGGACAGGGATCGCAGTGGGCGGGGATGGGGGAGCAGTTGTGTGCGGGGTTCCCGGTGTTCGCGGAGGTGTTCGGGCGGGTTTGCGGGCTGCTGGAGGCGGAGCTGGGGGTGCCGGTCGCTGAGGTGGTGCTGGGGCGGGGCCGGGCCGGGCAGGTTGATGAGACGTTGTGGGCGCAGGCGGGCCTGTTCGCGGTGCAGGCGGGGCTGGCTGCGTTGCTGGCGTCCTGGGGGGTGGTCCCGGAGGTGGTGCTGGGTCATTCGGTGGGGGAACTGGCTGCGGCGTATGTGGCTGGGGTGTGGTCGCTGGAGGATGCGGTCACGGTGGTGGCGGCCCGGGCCCGGCTGATGCAGGGGCTGCCGGCCGGCGGGGTGATGATCGCGGTGCAGGCCAGCGAGGCTGAGGTCCGGGACGTGCTGGACGAGGCGGGTGGCCTGGTGTCGGTGGCGGCGGTCAACGGGCCGGCCGCGGTGGTGATCTCCGGGTCGGCCGCGGCGGTGGACCCGGTGGTGGCCGGGCTGCGGGAGCGGGGGCGGCGGACCCGGGCTCTGCGGGTTTCTCATGCGTTCCATTCCCCGCTGATGGATCCGGTGCTGGCCGGGTTCACCGCCGCGCTGGAAACGGTGACCGCCCGGCCGCCGACGGTGCCGCTGGTCAGTGGCCTGACCGGGGACCTGGCCGGGCCGGAGGTGGCCGGCCCCGGTTACTGGGCCGCTCATGTCCGTGAACCGGTCCGGTTCGCCGACGCTGTCGCCACGGCCCGGGCCCGGGGGGTCACGACGTTCGTGGAAGTCGGCCCGGACGGAATCTTGTCGGCCATGGGCCCCGCCACCCGCATGGGCGATCCCGGCGATGAGAACCCCGGCAACGATAGCCCCCGGGAAGACCGCAACGAGCACGCCCGGGCCGAGCAGTGGATTCCCCTCCAGCGCCGGGACCGTGACCAGGCCCGCACCGCCCTGACCGCGCTGGGGCAGGTGTGGGTGCGTGGTGGCTCCGTGGATTGGGCGGGGGTGTTTGCGGGGTCGGGGGCGCGGCGGGTGGATTTGCCGACGTATGCGTTCCAGCGGCAGCGGTACTGGCTGGCGGGACGGAACGGGACGGGCGACGCGGCCGGGCTCGGGCAGGTCGCCGCCGGTCATCCGCTGCTCGGGGCGGCGGTGGAACTCGCCGGCGGCGGGGGGATGGTGCTGACCGGGAGACTGTCGCTGGCCGAGCAGCCGTGGCTGGCCGACCACGTGGTCGCCGGGCGGGTGCTGGTGCCCGGAACCGCGGTGGCGGAAATGGTTATCCGGGCGGGCGACGAGGTCGGCTGCCCGGCGGTGGAGGAACTGGTGATCTCCGCGCCCCTGGCGATTCCCGGCCAGGACGGTGTGCAGGTCCAGGTGCTAGTGGCCGCGGCGGACGACGCGGGGCGGCGACCGGTGACGGTCCACACCCGCCCGGAGCGGGCCGCCGGTGGGCCCGCCGATGCCGGCTGGGAACTGCACGCGAGCGGCACGCTGGCCCAAGGGGATTCGGTTGCCCGCGCGGGACGGACGGATGCGGCGCTGGCCGCCTGGCCACCGGCCGGGGCCGAGCAGGTGCCGGTCGACGGGCTGTATCCGGGGCTGGCGGCGGCAGGACTGTCGTACGGGCCGGTGTTTCAGGGGGTCCGGGCGGCGTGGCGGCGGGGCCCGGAGGTGTTCGCGGAGATCGCACTGCCCGAGGGCACGGAGGTGGCCGGGTACGTCCTGCACCCGGCTCTGTCCGACGCCGCCCTCCAGCTCATCGAGCTGACCGGCGCGGCGCGGTCCGGCGGCCCCGAGCTACCGTTCGCCTGGCAGGAGGTCAGCGTGCTGGCGGCCGGGGCGAGCACGGCCCGGGCCAGGGTCAGCCCGGTATCGGGGGACGCGGTGTCGGTCACGCTGGCCGGTGCGGATGGAGCGGTGATCGCCACGGTCGGGTCGCTGAGATTGCGGCCCCTGCCCGAAGCTTCCGCGGCCGGGCTGGGCCCGATGCCCCGGGACGCGCTGTTCCGGGTGGCGTGGGTGCCAGTTCCCGGTCCGGTCACCAGTGATGGCCAGGCGGCGAAACTGGCCGGGGCGGCCCGAGTGGCCGTCATCAGCGGGGACGCGGGACTGACCGGCGAGGACGCCGGCCTGGTGGACGCCGGTGGAGGGCTGGCGGGGGCGGAGAGGTATCCGGACCTGGCGGCCCTGGTGGCCTCGGTCGCGGACGGTGCCGAGGTTCCGGATCTGGTGGCGGCCGTCATCCCGGCCGCGGCGGACCCAGCCGCGGCGAACGCTGCCGAAGCGGGCCGAGCCGTGACCGGCCCGGCCGTCCGGGATCCGGCGGCGGCCGGGCTGGCCACGGTGACCGGGGTGCTGGAGCTGGTGCAGGACTGGCTGGCCGCCCCGGTCCTGGAGACCGCCCGGCTGATGCTGGTCACCTCCGGGGCGGTCGCCACCGGCCTGGCGGCCAGCCCGTCCGCGGACCCGGACCCGGACCCGTCCGAGGGTGAGGCCGAGGCTGCGGACATGGGTGCTGAGCTGGGCCTGGATCTGGGGGTGGCTCCGGTGTGGGGGCTCGTCCGGTCGGCGGCCGCCGAGCATCCGGGCCGGTTCGTGCTGGCCGACACCGACGAATTCACCCCGGCCGCCGGCCGACTCATCGTGGCCGGGGCCGCCCTGGGCGAGCCGGAGTTCGCGGTCCGGGCCGGGCAGATCCTGCTGCGCCGCCTGACCCGCCTGCCCGCCGGAGCCACGGCCCCGGCCCCGGCCAGGACCGGAACCGGGTCCGCCGCGCTGGCGGGGGTGCGGGGTGGGTGCGTGCTCGTATCCGGAGGGCTGGGAGGCCTCGGTCCGGTGGTGACGTCCTGGCTGGCGGCGGCCGGTGCTGGCCGGGTGGTGCTGGCTGGGCGGTCTGGCGCGGTCGCCGGGGCCGGGGTGGGGCCGCGACTGGCGGCTCTGGCCGGGGCTGGGTGCGCGGCTGCGGTGGTGACTTGTGACGTGGCTGACGCGGTCGCGGTCGGGGCCGTGTTCGCGGCGGTCGGCCCGGTCGCCGGGGTGGTGCAGGCGGCCGGAGTGACCGATGACGGGCTGACCGGGTCTCTGGACGCTGGCCGGATGGCCACGGTGTGGGCGCCGAAGGCGGCCGGGACCTGGGTGCTGCACGAGGTAGCGGCCGCCGCCGGGGCCGGGCTGTTCGTGGTGTTCTCCTCGGTGGCCGGGCTGACCGGCAGCGCCGGGCAGGGGAACTACGCGGCGGCCAACGTGTTCGCCGACCAGGTCGTGGCCTGGCGGGTCAGCCGGGGCCTGCCGGGCGTGTCGGTGGCCTGGGGTCCGTGGGCGGCCCCGGGCGGGATGGCCGGGCGGCTCAGCCCGGCGGACCGGGCCCGGATGGCGCGGGACGGCTACGAACTCATCGATGAGCCGGCCGGGACCGCGCTGCTGGACGCGGCCGTGCGGGCCGGGGAGCCGGTGGTCATGGCCGCCCCGCTGCACCTGGGCCGCCTGGGCCGGGCCGGAACCCGCCCGGCCCTGTGGTCCGGGCTGATCGCCCAGCCCGCCCGCCCCGAGCTCACCCCGGCCAGCGCCGGCAACGGTAACGGCACCGGCGGGCTGGCCGCCCGGCTGGCCGGACTGGACCCCGCCGCCCGTCACGAGGCCGTGCAGCAGCTCATCACCACCCAGATCGCCCTGGTCCTGGGGATGACCGGCCCCGGCGCGGTCGACCCCGCGCGCCCCTTCCGCGACCTGGGCTTCGACTCGCTGACCGCCGTCGAACTGCGCAACCAGCTCACCACCGCGACCGGCCTCCGCCTGCCCGCCACCCTGATCTTCGACTACCCCAGCCCGGACACACTGGTCAGGTACGTGATCGACCGGACTGTCGAACGGGAAACAAGCGCCCCGCCAGTGCTGTCCGAACTCGACCGGCTGGAATCCATTCTGGCTTCCGTGGTTCGCGGCGGCGCGGATCGAGCGCAGATCGCAGCCCGGCTCGACGCCATCGCCGGCAGCTTCCGGGCCGCGAACACCTCCGGCGGGCTGGCTGACACCGATGTGGCGGGGGCCACGGACGATGAGATGTTCGACCTGATCAACGAGGAGCTGGGCATCCAGGGGCTGGACGAGCGATGACCCCGGGGGCGCGGACCGAAGCGTGCCAGTGGGAGCCGCCGACGGGCCCGGACACGGTCGCCTTCCTCAAACGGAGTCTGCGGATCGCGATGCGCGGCGGGCCGCGGCTGCTGAGATCAGCGAGATCCTGCGCCGGGCGGAGTCGGCGACCGGGTGAGCGAAGGGCTGGGTCAGGCCGTGGCTGGGGCGGACGAGCCTCTGCTCACGTCGCGGATCCAGCCGGGAATCAGGACCTTGGACCACTCGGTGTGGAAGGCCGAGGGGTGGGTGGCCCGGGCCGCTGAGGCGGGACGGCTCCGGGCGGCCTGCACCGCACCGAGCAGCGCGTCCATCGTCACCTTCTCGTTGTACCGCTCGGTGACCCAGTGCCGCCCGGCCGCCCGGATCTCATCCTGGTCCGGCGTGTCCAGCAGCGTCAGCGCCTGATCGGCCAGGTCCACCACCCGCTGGCTGTACACGGGCCATGCGGCCGGGGCCTCGAACAGTTCCTCGCCGCCGTCCATGGGATAGCCGGTGACCAGGCAACCGCTGGCCATCGCCTCGGCGACCGGGAGGCCGAAGCCCTCACCTTCCGGGGCGTTCAGGGCCACGAACACTGAGGTGTCCGACATGATCCGGGCGACCTCGGCGTGACCGAGGCCGCGGATGTCCCGCAGCTCAACGCCCGCGCCGCGCGGGTCGTGCCGCAGCAGCTGGGACAGCAGGGTGCTCTCCATCGGCCGCTTGCGTGACATCCAGGCGATACTCCGGACCCGGCGGCTGGCCGGCCGGAACAGTTCCGCGTCCACCGGGTTGAGCACCAGCTGGGGTGGGGGAAGATGCGGGATCGTGCGGCTCAGCAGCTCGACCCCGGCCCGCGACACCGTCCATATCGAGGGCTCGGTGTCCCAGCCCGGGTAGCGGTCGATGTCGGGGCAGTTCAGGAAGTGCATGTGGGGCGTCTGGGAAAAGATGACGACCCGGCCACCCGGTGCGTAGTCCCGGTTCGGCAGGACCACGATCTCCGGGACGACCAGCGTGTCGTCCGCGTGCAGGTCGATCTGCAGGCCCGACAGGGTCGGCACGTCATCGTGGAACCAGGTGTAGCGGAAGCCCGGGGTGGGGGACCACCGGTAGGCGTCCACCCCGGCCGCGACCAGCATCGAGACGTGCTGCGACAGCATCCTGATGCCGCCCATGGGCTGCTGGAACTCGAATCCTGCGTAGATGACCCGGCCGCTCATATGCCACCTCGTTCCTGCGGGCCGTACTTTCCTGGAGACCTCGGCACCCCGGTTCGCGGGCCGTTACGACGCGCGCGCCGACCGCACCCCACGGGACAGGCCGGCCCGGGGCACGAACCGCCCGGTCCGAAGCACGTACGCCTGGTATTCAGCGCCGAACCGGCTGGCGGCGAGCCGCCGTTCCTCCCGCGCAGCCGTCACGTTGAGAGCGATCACCGCGTAACCGAGCGCGCACAGCGTGATCCAGCTCGGCAGGACCAGCACGACACTGATGACGCCGAGCAGGAAGGACGTGTAGAAGGGGTGCCGGATCGCGCTGTACGGCCCCTGGGTCACAATCGTCTCCGGCGCGTCGTTCTCCTGGTGCCACAGCGACAGGCGGCTCCGGTGCGTCCCCCAGGTGGCGAACAGCAGGCCGATGGACGCGGCGGCTACCGCCGAGCCGACCACGTCGAGCGGTGCCGTCCAGCTGTGCGGGACCTCCGGGTGCAGCGCCCCGGCCGCACCGGCGGACAGCAGGCCGATGCAGGCGATGAACGGGAGGGCGGTGAGGAACCAGTTCCGGTTCAGCCGGCCGTCGGGCTGGTTGAGCCACAGTCCCAGCAACGCGATCTGAACGATGCTCAGCAGGGAAATGATGAACGCGCTCTTGTCCATAACGCGAGGCTCTCCTGCCCGGTACGCAGCAGCTCGGCCAGCTCGCCCACGGTGCTGACCTGCTTGAGCGCAGCCTGGGTGAACACCGTTCCGAACTCTTCCTGCAGGTCGACGACCGTCTCGACCATCTGGAAACTGTCAACCGCGAGATCGTTCAGGGCGGTCTGCGGGGTCAGCTTCTCCACCGGGATGGAGAGCAGGTCGCTCATCCGCCCGGCCACCTTCTCGAAGGTCACATGCGTCATCGGCGGCTGCATCTCCTCAGAGCCGTTCGGTCAATTGATGCGAGCGGAACGTCATCCGGTCGCCGTACTCGGCCACCGTCCGGGCGTACACGTCTTCGTCCGCCGCGGTATAGCGGGCGATCGTCTTGGCCACCTCGTCGTCCCCGTACCGGGTGGCCATGTCGTCCAGCGCTTCCCGCACGTACTTCACGTGCCAGCGCTCGTCCTGCATGATCTGCTCGATGGTCTGGCGGACGCGCGGGTGCGGCGAGGACCGCAGGTGCTGCCCGTACAGCCTGATCACGCGCTTTTCGAAGACCATCGTGATCGCCATGACCTCCATCAGGCTCGCCGGCAGCCCGGCCGCCTCCAGGTACTGATCCTGGTAGCCCTGGGTCTGCCGGTCCGGCGTGTATCCGAGGTCGTCCAAGCACTGGGTCCAGTAGTGCGCGTGGCTGGCCTCGTCCGCGAAGTGATGAGTGACGTCCGCCTGCAGCGGCCCGCGCACGATACGCGCGATCCGGCCGAAGAACAGCGCGCCCTTGATTTCTGACGACCTGTAGTAGTTGATGATCCACCGGTCGTTTTCCGACAGTGGGCCGGTATTCATGGCTCCTCCTGGGCGCTTCGGCCCCAGCGGGTCGCGACCAGCCACCGGGTGGTGGCCGCGATCAGGGCGGCGGGGTCAGGGACGTGGTAACCGGCCCACTGCGCACGCAGCGCGTCGTTGCGGAAGATCTTGGGCAGGTAGAGCTGGCGCGCGAACGGCGAGACCGAGAGCATGGCCTGGTAGATCGGGCCGCCCTTCATCGAGCGGCTCGCCTCGACGAGGTCGTAAAAACTCTCCTCGTCGCAGTAGATCGGGCGCATCAGCTTGCGCCGGCGGTAGCCCTCGTCCTGCTCGTGCAGGTCGAAGACCGTATCGGTGAGCGTGCCGAGATCCGCGACCGCTTCCGGGCCCGGGCAGGCGTGGTAAATGCCTTCCGGCACCGCCGGGTCGAGCAGCTGGGCGATGGCCCGGACCGCAAACTCCGCGGTGGCCACGTTGATCGGGGTCACCCGGTTGCCCGGCACTAGCGACAGCAGCCCGTAGTAGTACAGCTTCATCGTGTTGTGGTAGGCATTCTGCTGGACGATGCGGCCGCTGTCGTCGTCGGCGATGATCGTCGGCAGCCGGACGACCGAGACTGGCAGGCCGTCGAGCGTCTCGAGCACGTGTTCCTCGGCCGCCCACTTCGACCACTCGTAGTGATTGACAAAGCCCGCCTCGTCGAAGCGCTTTTCGAACACGTCGCCCTGGCGGCGGCCGGCGCTGTACAGCGTGGACACGAAGACAAAGCGTTCGAGGCGGTCGCAGCGGGCGGCGAAGGCCGTCACCTGGGCGGTGCCGGCGACGTTGGCCGCGTCCGCCTCCGCCCGCTCGACGTTGAATCGGGTCACCGCGGCCGCGTGCACCACCCGCGTTACGCCGCTGGTGCTGACGCCGTCCAGAACACCGCCGTGCCGCAGGTCGGCCGGGACGATCGTGACCCGGGCGGCGTGGCCCGGGCCGAGAACCCGCTCGAGCCGCTGGCGCCGGGCGGTGAACTCCCCGGTCCCCGCGCCGCCTTTGATCGTGAGCAGCAGCCGGTCGTCGCCGTCGGCCAGCAGGGCCGCGGCGAGCCTGCTGCCGAGGTAGCCGTCGGCCCCGGTGAGCAGGATCGTCCCCGTCATGCCGGCTCCCCGGCGGGGACGCCGGTGACCTGGGCGGCCACGCCGGCGGGATCCGGCCAGGCGGCGGGATCGGTGCCGTGCCGACGGACCAGGGCGAACAGCCAGCGTTCGATGCCGAAGGCGATACAGGCGCTGCTCGCGGGGCCGCCGTCGCGGGTGATCGAGAACCCGGCCCCGAAGTGGTCGTGATGCTGGTTGGCTGAGCCGATCGCGAGTTCCCCGCCGTACACGGCCTCGTGTTTGCTCGGCTGCACCCGCTGCATCAGGTACTGGGGGTTCTGCAGTGGGCGGAAGAAGGGATCGGTCGCCACGGACCATTCCACCGCGACGTCCAGCCGCTTGAGCAGCAGGTCCACCGCGGAGCGCCCTTCGGCCAGGAACGCCTCGGTTTCCGGCGCCGAGCCCATGCAGACGAACTCGCGCATGGTGAAGCTCCATTGCCGCCGCAGCGGCTCGTATCGCGCCTCGTGCCGGAAGCATGTGTTGCTGGTGGTCAGGTACAGCGGCCCGGCAAGTGACGTCCCCTCGTGACCGGCGTAGAGGTGGTAGCAGGCGGCCGGGGTCAGCACCTCGCGGGCCGGGGCCAGCCGCGTCAGCCGGACGTCGCCGTCCGGGCCGAGGACCGGGCCGGCGCGGAACGCGTCCAGGTTGGCCTCGTCCGGGTCGAGCCGGACCGGGAAAGACGCCTGGTGGGGGAATGAGTGCAGGTAATCAACCCGCTGCAGGGTCCCGGCCGGCATCGATGCGGGGTGGCGTTCTTCCCTGGCGCCCCACAAGGTGGCGGCCAGGAGCAGGAAGGCGCGGTCCAGGCGGCCGGCCAGCGCGAGCAGTGGCCCGCTGAGCGAGGACTGCCCTGACGGGTGCCACGACAGCCCCAGCGGCTCCCATTCCGCCGCCGGCCCGGGCGCCGCGCAGCCGGCCGTCACGACGCCGGTTCCGTGTTCTGGGCGGGGGTGATGAAGCCGGTGACGATGGTGTCGATGTCACGGAAGTCTCCCGCCCCGAGGTACTCGACGTCGATCGGCGTGCCCCGGACGCGCTCGAGCAGCAGGATGAGTTCGGGCAGGTGCACCGAGCGCAGGTACCGGGTGGTCAGCAGCGGCGTCTGGTCGGACAGCGCGCCCGCGTCGAGGTCATCGTTCTTCGCCAGGATCCAGGCACGCAGCATGGCCCGGGCATCGCCGCTGCCCGGGCCATGCTGGCCGTGATCGTCGGCGCGGGGCTCAGAAGACATCAGGTGGCTCCCTGTCGAGAACGTCGATCGAAGTGAGGAACCGCAGGCACTTACGGGACGCAGTGGACCGGTTCGATCGCTGCGGCTGGCTGGACCAGGCTGTCTCGCTGAGCTCCCACGGGTCCGGCGCGCCGGGCAGCCCGGCGTCGGCGTACACGTCGGGGTTGTAGTACTCACGCCAGCTCATCGTGAAGAAGCTGGCCAGCTGGTCGCGGATGCGGGCCCTGGTTTCCCCGTCCCAGTCCGGCGCGCAGGCCTGCCACAGCGCCTGCACCAGGCGGCGGCCGAAGGCCAGGTGCCGCGACTCCTCCACATGGTGGTTGTGGTTGATGAACCGGGCGACTGGGTGCAACCGCTCATCTCTGGCCTGAAGGCGGTTGAAGTGGTCGGCGATCTCCTCGAAGATCATCACCTTGCCGAAGAACAGGAAATCCGCGACGTCCCGGCGGGGCTCTTCGGCCAGCGCCACCTGCCGACTGCGGTACACGTGCGCGTAGCGAGTGCAGAAACCACCGAAATAGACGCTGTGCTTGTTTTCCTCGTCGAGAAAGTGGTGCAGATAAGGCGCGACGTCGATCAGGTCCCGGCGGTAAAGCCGGCTGGCCAGCCCTTGCATCAGCGTTTTCTCGCCGTGGATGTTGAGGCTGTAGAAATTGGCTGCCTCGTAAAAGGACAGGCGGCGCCGTGACGACTCACCAAGTTGCCCGTAAAAGTCCGTACCGTACAGGCTGATCAGTTCGGGGGAGGTGAACCAGCCGGAATCAGGGTCAACCGAATCCGGCCATTCCAGCGTGCGGTACGGATTCTGGTAGTCGCGCTGCGACAGCGCGCTGAGCCGCTCGACGGTGCCGCTCAGCGAACGCAGTGCCTCGGCGAGCCGGGCCCGCCCGGCCGCGACAGTCATCGCCGCACCGACTCGGTGGCCTCCAGGATCGCGCACTGCCAGTTCAGGCCGAAACCGGCCATGACCAGGGCGACCCGGTCGCCGGGCTGGAGGCGGCCGGAATCCATCAGGGCCGTGAGGTTGATGACGTTGTCCGCCGAGATGACATGGCCGGTGTCCTGGATGGAGGGGGCCCAGACCCGGTCGAGGTCCAGGCTCAGCAGCCGGGCCAGGACGTGCCACACCTTGTCGATGGTGTTCTGGGTGACCACCCAGTCCAGGTCGCTGCTGGCCAGCCCGGCTTTGTCCAGGGTCTCCCTGACCAGGCGGTGGGTGAAGGCGAAATAGCTGCCGACAGTTTCGTCGTCGGTGGCCCGGCCCAGCGCGCCGTTGGTGATCTGGTGGCACGCCACGAGCCGCAGCGCCGCGGGCTCCCGGCTCACGACGCAGGCGGCGGCGCCGTCGGAGATCAGGTTGTAGGCCTGCTCGTACCGGGCGCCCTCGGGGAACCGGTCCGCGGTGACGCACAGCAGCCGGTTCCAGCTGGGTTCTGCGGTCAGCATCGCCTGCGCCACCCGCAGCGACCCCAGCATCGCGGTGCAGGCCTGCTGGCCGAGGCCGATGACGATCGCGTTGTCGAGTTCGAACTCCGCCTGCAGCCTGCTGGCCGGGAAGTCCATCAGGTGCTTGACGTCGCGCGTCTGCGTCCAGGCCGCATGGTCTCCGACGTTGCTGTTGACCGGCAGGGCGGTGGAATAGACGATCGCGTCGACGTCGCCCAGCCGCCCGGTGTCCGCCAGCCGCCCGACGGCCGCCCTGGCCAGGTCGTACGCGCTGGTCCCGGACTCGCAGACGTGATGCCAGCGGAAACCGGCGGCGGCCAGATCCGCAGGGCGGGAGAACAGCCGGCCAGCCTCGGCCGACTCGTTGAGATGCATTTTCCGCTCGCCGAGCACATGGGTGAAGGAATCGACGAATACTCCGGTCATGAAACGCCTTCCGGGCGGCGACCTGGGATGCCGAATATAGATGACGGCCGGAGGCGCTGAAATATCCATCGGGCGACCGCTTTGGAAGGTCTTCGTCCGTATGTCTCCGAATGGAGATTCCGGCGGCTTCGCGAAGCTGAGTACGCTGCACCGGCATGCCTTCGCGCGACCCGGCGGAAATGGCGGAGAACAACAGTGTCAGTCCTCACCAGCTGGTTGACCGATCCCGCCGACGGCCACGGTGTCCACCTCGCCACGGACGACGGCGGGTGGGATTACCTGCCCTACCCGAAGCTGGCTGAGCAGGCCCGGCGAGCCGGCGGCGAACTCGTGCGGGCGGGCGTGCGCCCCGGCGACGGGGTGGCCATGCTGATGCCCACCGGCTTTCCCCTGCTGGCCACCTTGTTCGGCACCTGGCTGGCCGGAGCGACCCCGTCGCTGGTGCTGCCGCCGTCGTTCCAGTCCCGCGAGGAGTACGTGCCGCACGTCGCTGCGGTGCTGCGGCAGGCCCAGCCGGCGCTGGTCGCGGCCTGCGACGGTTACGAGGAACCGGTCGCCGCAGCGATGGCCGCGGCCGGCCGTCCGGGCCGGCCGTGGAGCTACCGGGCCGAGGCCGGGGAGATCACCCCGCGGCCGCCGGCGAACCTGGCCGTCCTGCAGTTCACCTCGGGATCCACCGGGCGGCCCCGGGGGGTCCGCGCCACCTGGGAGAACCTGGAGGCCAACACCGGGCTGCTGCACCGCCTGCTGGGCTGGCAGCGGCACGACGCGATGGCGTCCTGGCTCCCGCTCTACCACGACATGGGCCTGATCGGCGCCCTGCTGACCACGGTCCGGGCTCAGGGAGACCTGTGGCTCATGCAGCCCGAGCAGTTCGTCCGGCGGCCCCAGCAGTGGCTCTCGTGCCTGCAGCCGGGCCGGGCAGTGCACACGATGTCGCCGGCGTTCACGTTTGCGTACCTGGCCCGCAGGATCCGGCCCGACGACCTGGCCGGTCTCGACCTGTCGCAGTGGCGGACCGCGACCATCGGCGCGGAGACGATCGATCCGGCCGCGCTGGCCTCCTTCACCCGGCTCGCCCGCCCGGCCGGTTTCTCCAGCCGGGTGTTCCGCCCGGGTTACGGTCTCGCGGAGGCGACGCTGGCGGTCACGGTGGCGTCCCGGCCCGGACAGGGGACCCTCGTCCGGACGGATCCGGGGACCCTGCGGTTCGGCGAGGCCGTAAAGGTCTGTGAGGTCACCCAGCTCGGCGATGACCTCTTGCCGGCCGGCGAAGGCTGGCTGATCGGTCACGGGCGGCCCCCGGCGGAGGACGGCACCGGGGTCTCGGTGGTGGACGTGGACGGCGCCGCCCTGCCGGACGGCTGGCTCGGCGAGATCGCGGTCACCGGCCCCAGCGTGACCGGCGGGTATCACGGCGGCGAACCCGGCGGCTCGGCCCGGTTCGAGAACGGGCGGCTGCTGACCGGGGACGCGGGCTTCATTTACGGGGACGACCTGTTCGTGCTGGGCCGGATGGGGGACAGCCTGAAAGTGAAGGGGACCAGCGTGTACGTCGAGGATCTCGACGTGGCGGTGGCCGCGGCCACCGGCCTGTACCGGTCCCGGCTCGCGGTGGTCGGCGCGCCCGGGGCCGGCCAGGCAGGTGTGGTGCTGTTCGCTGAGGCGGACCCGGGCGGGGAATGGGCGGACGTCGGGCGGGCCGTCCTGCACCGCCGGCTTGGCCCGCAGTTCCCGGTCACGGTGGTCGCCGGCGGCCGGGGCCTGATCAGGAAAACGTCCAGCGGTAAACCCCGCCGCCGCGAGATGTGGCAGATTCTTCAGGCCGGCGGCCTGCCGCCGGGGACGGTCACCGACGGGCCGGCGGCCCGGTCCGGAGGACCCGAGCCCGGGCTGGAAACGGTCGGGCCGGGACCGGGAAACGCCGGGCATGCCTGAGCGGGGGCCCGGACGGTCAGAGCAGGCCGAGCTCGGTGGCGTAGACGACCGCCTCGGTCCGGTTGCGGGCGCCGAGCTTCTCGAGCGTTCGCTGAAAATAGGTCTTGGCCGTGTTGGTGGTCAGCCCGAGGGCCCTGGCCACCTCGGCGTTCGTCTCGCCCATCGCCACCCGGCAGAGAATGTCGTACTCACGCCGGGTCAGGCCGTGCCCCGCGTGATCCCGGCGGCTCGTCAGGCGGTGGTCCGGACAGCCCGCGACGAGCTCACCACCCGCGACCCGGGTGACCACATCCAGCAGGATGGCGGAGTCGGCGGCCCGCGGCACGATGCCGTCGGCGCTGGCCGTCACCGCCTGATCCAGGGCCAGCGGCGGCGCGAACACCACCACCTTGATGCCCGGCGCGCAACCGCGCAGCTGGCCGATCAGGCGGCTGCTGAGCGCTCCGGGCAGGCGCAGGCCAAGCAGGATCATGTCCGGCCGGGCGGCCTCCGCGATCATCATCGTTTCCCGGCTGGACCGGGCGTGCGCCGTCACCGTCAGCCACGAAAGACCGGCCAGCATGTGGGTGACACCGACGTGAACAACCGGATCACTGTCGGCGACCAGAAGATCCACCTGCATGACATCACCGAATTCGGTAGCTGGCTGGTTGTCGTTCCGTGCTTACGGACGTCGCTGACGTGTGGCTGATCGGCCTGGACGTGCCGGACGAGCCGCTGGCCCGGCTGGCGGAGACGCTCAGCGACGCCGAGCGGGAGCGGGCCGCGCTGTTCACGGCCGCGGGACGCCGCGGCTTCGTGGCGGCCCACGGCGCCGTCCGGGTCATTCTCGGCGGCTTGCTCGGCGTGCGCCCCGAGCGGATCGGCTGGCGCACCGCCGGCGACGGCAAGCCCGCCGTCACCGGGCCGGACCGCACGGAGCGGGGCGGGGTGGAGGTCAGCATGTCCTCATCCGGGCGGTACGCCGCGCTGGCGGTGACCAGCCGGCGGCCGGTCGGGGTGGACGTTCAGCAGTGGCCGATGGTCACCGATCCGGTCCTGGTCGCCGAGCGGTTCTGGCCGCTCGGCGAGGCCCGGCTGGTCGCTGCCGGGGACCGCGCCGCGCAGGCGGCCCGCCTGACCCGGCTCTGGACCCGTAAGGAAGCGTGCGTGAAGGCGGCCGGAGGGCGGCTGATGCAGGGCATGAAGCTTCCGGTCGCCGGCCCGGGCCCGGTCATCGTCCGGGACCCCGGCGGCGCGCTTCCCGGCCCGTTCCTGGTTCAGGATGTGCCTGTGCCGGGTGGCTTCCACGCGGCGGTGGCGGTCACGGGCGCACAGGCCTGCCGGCTGCGCGTGCACCAGTGGCCGTCCGGTCACGAGCGGGCCGCGGAGGACAGGCCGGTGGCCACGGGGACGCGGCCGTTCAGCGACCTCAGCGTGGGAGCGGCGCCGCTCTGGAAAACCGACGCGAGATCGTCCCGGCGGTTCACGCCGAGTTTCCGGTAGGTGTGGGTCAGGTGCTGCTCGACTGTGCTGACGGTGACGCACAGCCGGCGTGAGATCTGGCGGTTGGTGTAACCGTCTGCGGCGAGGATGGCGACCCGCAGTTCGGAGTCGCTCAGCTTGGTGCCGGGATCGGCGGACTGCGGGGCCGCGGCGACCGGTTCATCCGGCCCAGTCCCGGATGACAGGGTGTTGTTGAGCGCCTCCGCACCGCACTGCTGCGCCACCCGCGCCGCCCGGCGGCCCAGCATACGGGCCTGGCTGTACCGTCCGAGCGCCTGATATGAGTGGCTCAGGTCGGCGAACGCCCGGGCCAGTTCTAGCCGGTTGCCGGACCGCTCCAGCAGGTCGATCGCCTCCCGCAGGAGACCGGGCCGCTTGTGCAGTTCGACCGCGGCGGCCAGCCCGCGCAGAGCCATTCCCCGCGTCCGGGCGTCGTCATCCCGCACCTGGGCGAGCTGTTCGCGGAAGGTGGCTCCGGCCGCCGCGCTGTCGCCGAGGCCCAGCTGCGCTTCGGCCACGCCGATCCGCCAGGGCATGAAGGCCAGCGTCTCCTGGCCCCAGCTGGCGGCCAGCTCGCCGGCCGCCTGGAAGTCGTTCAGGGCGGCGTGAAAGCGGCTGGTCGCTAGGTTGAAGCAGCCGCGGGCCCGCAGATAACACACTCCGTACGGGGTGCTGGACATGGCGTCGGGGACCGGGAGGCGAAGCAGCGCTTCGGCCTTTTCGAGCCGGCCCAGCCAGGTCTGGCCGATGATCAGGGCCGCGAGCGGCAGGCCGAGAAACACCCCCCAGCTCTTGGGGGGCAGCAGGCTGAGCGCTTCCTCCGCGCACCCGATCGCCGCCCTCGGCTCGCCTCTCCAGACGGCCACGAGGGCGTGCACCGCCTCGAAGATGGCCTGCCAGAGCACCGACCGGCGGGCGGTGGCCTCGGCCCGCAGCGCGGACACCGCCGAAGCCGCCGTGTCCAGCCGGTTCGCGTCGATCAGCGTGAGGAGGGCGATGACGATCGGCGTGATAGTCGCGTCGTCGAGCCGGGTTTCCCGGAGAACCTGCTCAGCCCAGCTCACGGGACAGGGGCCGCCGGGCATCACCGGCGTGACCGGATGGCCGGCGTCCGCCACGCGGATGACCGGCCGGGTCAGGCCCGGTTCCGGTACGGAGCCGGGATAGGTGTGGGCAAGGACCTGACCGCTCAGGTGCGCTTCGGCGAGATCGGCCGCTGGCCCGGCGGTCAGCTGATCCAGCGCCTCGGCGGCTTCGCCCGGACGCCCGTGCCAGGCCAGGTAGACCACGGTCGATCGCAGGGCCGGCCCGGGCAGCCACTGGCCGCGCACCGCCGTGATCAGCTCGGCCAGATGCCGGCGCACCGCCAGCGGGTCGGCGCGCCACTCCGCCCGGGCCAGCGCGCTGGTGATGGCGGCGCGGTCCCGGGTCCCGGGACAGGCCTGATGCGCGGTCCGCAGGAACTGGACGCAGTCTTCGATCCGGTCTTCAGCGAGGGCCTGCTCGGCTGCTTCCTGCAGGACCGGGACACCCCAGGCCGCGACGGTGGGGCCGCCGGTGATCAGATGCCGGGCGACCGTGTCGGCGTCGGCGCCGATGTCGTGCAGCAGATGCGCGGCCTGCTGGTGCAGCGCCACCCGGTCCTCGGGCGCGAGCCCGGCCAGCACCGCGGTCCGGGCGGCGGCGTGGCGGTACCCGCCGTCCCGGAAAAGGCCGGCTGTATTCAGGGTTTCGATGGCGGCGTCCGCGACACCCAGCGGCAGGCCGGAGAGCCGGGCGGTCAGGTATGGCGTGCCGTGGTCTTCCAGGACGGCCACCGCGCTGGCCACCGCCAGGGTGGCCGGGTCGAACCGGTAGAGGCAGTTCCGGACAGCCTGGCCGAAGTTGTCGTCCACCACAGGGAGCGCGTCACTCCGGCCGGCGGCCTGCCGGTAGTCGTCGAGCAGAGCCCGGGCCAGTAGCGGATTTCCCCCGCTGACCTGGGTGATTCCAGGCGCCAGGAGCCGGCCGCAGTCCGCGTCGAGGTGCTCGGTCAGCATCGAGGTGACGCCGGCCTCGGACAGTGGGTTCAGCCGGATGCTCACATGACCGGGACGACGGGCCAGTTCAGCCCGGAACGACGAATGAGCGATCCGGGGGCTCCCGGAATCGCTGAGCACCATCATGATGCGGGCCGGCCCCATCCGTCGCGCGAAATACAGCAGGCAGTGCAGCGATTGCAGGTCGGCGTTGTGCACGTCGTCGACGCAGAGCACAACCGGCCGGTTGGCCTCCAGGTCCCGCAAAACCTTCCACAGATCCTGGCTCGCCGGTGCCGTACCCAGGGCCGCCGGGAGCGCACTGAACAGCTGGCCCACGATCCCGAACGGCACCACCTGCTCAGCCTCGGCGGCTGACGCGCTGAGCAGCAGTGCGCCCGACTGGCGGACCCGGGCAGCGAAGTCATGCAGCAGAGCGGTTTTGCCGGTCATCACCGGGCCGCTGACCAGTGCGTCTCTCCCCGTACTCTGACGGCAATCGGTAAGCAACGCCTCCAGCGCCGCCAGCTCGGCCTCTCGCTCCACCAATATCATGCGTTTACAGCCTCCGGGCCTCCGGCTGCATTTCTCTCCTGAGAAATGCAATTAATGACAGCCGAATATGCGTCATGCCTGTCTTTTGGCGAAGTTATTGGCCGTGCTTAAACGGGGTCAAGGAGCAGTGTTTAACTGATTATTTGAGGCAGTTGAACAGTCGTTCCCCGTGAAGTGCGGGACCGTCAGGCCGGTTGGAGGTGCTGGGACAGCAGCTTGATGACGGAGTCGGCCTGATCGGTCAGGTAGAAATGGCCGCCAGGAAACACGCGGAGGTCGAAGGCCCCGGACGTGTGACGGGCCCACGCCTTCGCCTCATCCATGGTCGTCTTCGGGTCTTCGTCGCCAGTCAGCACCGTGATCGGGCACCCGACGGTCACCTCGGCCGGGCACCGGTACGTTTCCGTCGCCCGGTAGTCGGCCCGCAGCGCGGGTAGGACCGCCCGCATCATCTCGTCGTCGCTCAGCAGGGCCGAGGCCGTGCCGTTGAGCTTTCGCACCTCGGCCAGGATGCTCGTGTCATCGCCCAGGTGGACACGTTCATCGCGGTGCGTAGACGGGGCCCGGCGGCCGGAGGCGAACAGCCGTACCGGCTGGTCACCAGCCGTTTCGAGCCGGTGGGTCAGCTCGAAGCCGAGGACGGCGCCCATGCTGTGCCCGAAGAACGTCGTGGGCAGCGCGGGCTGGCGCCGCAGCACCGCCTGAAGGCGATCAGCCAGCACCGACATGTCGTCGAGCGGCGGTTCGAGGCGGCGGTCCTGACGGCCCGGATACTGGATTGCCAGGACATCGACGGCAGGGGGCAGTGCGAGGGCCACCGGCCGGAAGAACGACGCCGACCCTCCGGCGTGTGGGAGGCACACGAGCCGGGCGGCCGCGTCCACCGCGGGACGGTAACGGCGGCACCACAGATCGTCATCGGGAGAAGGCTGGGTCATGCCACTCCAATAAGTCGATTCGGTTCGCCGGGCAGGTGTTTAACTGATGCGTTGCCGCAGTTGCACGCGTTACCTGTTCGCCGTGACGGCGACGTGCGGTGTGACATCACTTGCCGGGCCGATGCAGCCAACATTACTGTTCCGGCCTGTGCGTCGGTATTTCACGGCAACTATTAAGAGGTGATGATCGGTGGGCTATCGATTCACGCTGCTGCTGAACCGGGAGGTAACCGATGAAGAATCGGGTGCCCTTCAGGAAGCGGGCTGCAGCGAGGCGGTATTTTCAGCTGACAAGCTCCCGACCAACGCCGACGTGACCGTCACCAAAATGGAATTCGATGACACGGCTTCGCCCACTTTGGCCGAAGCCATTGAATCGGCGCTGGAAGCGGTGAAGAAAGTACCGGACTTGAGCGTGCCCGGCCTCACCGTTCCGGCTCAGCCCGCCGAGCCCGTCAAAGACACCGACGGGGCGGCGGTCGTGGCCGGTGAAGTGGTCGCGGAGGACGCCGCCGGAGAAGCACCGGCCGAAGAAATTCCGGCCGGGGACAACGCGGCTGAGGGCGGCGAACCGGCGGCTGGCCAGACCCCGGACGCCGTTGGTGCCGCCGCTGAATCCAGCTGATTCTGCGCGATACGGCGCGCATCGCAGAATGGCGAGGCTCGATGGCGAACGAGGATAAGCTTCGCGACTACCTCAAGCTGGTCACCACGAATCTGCGTCAGGCCCGGCAGCAGCTTCGTGAGTTCGAGGAGCGGGACCAGGAGCCCATCGCCATCGTGGGCATGAGCTGCCGGCTGCCCGGCGGTGTGCGGAGCCCGGAGGATCTGTGGCGTCTGGTCGACGCCGGAACCGACGCGGTCTCCGGCTTCCCCGCCGACCGCGGGTGGGACCTGGGGACGCTGTACGACCCGGACGGCGGCCAGCCGGGTACGTCGTACGTGCGCGAAGGCGGCTTCGTCTATGACGCGGCCGAGTTCGATGCCGAATTCTTCGGCATCAGCCCGCGGGAAGCGCTGGCGATGGATCCCCAGCAGCGGCTGCTGCTGGAGACCGCCTGGGAAGCGGTCGAGAGCGCAGGCATCGACCCCGATTCGCTGCGGGGCAGTGCAGCGGGCGTATTCGCGGGCGCGTTTTCCTCGGACTACGGCACCGGCGCGGCACCGGAGGCGGAAGGTTACCAGCTGACCGGGCGGGCGACGAGCGTCATATCGGGCCGGATCGCCTACACCCTCGGGCTTGAGGGGCCCGCGGTCACCGTGGACACCGTGTGCTCATCGTCGCTGGTAGCTCTGCACCTGGCCGCCCAGTCGCTACGGCGCGGCGAATGCCCGCTGGCGCTGGTCGGCGGCGTGACGGTCATGATTCTGCCCGACGCGTTCACCGAATTCTCGCGGCAGCAGGGGCTAGCGGCGGACGGCCGGTGCAAGGCGTTTTCGGCCGCGGCGGACGGCACCGGGTGGGCCGAGGGTGCGGGCATGCTGCTGGTGGAGCGGCTGGCCGATGCCCGCCAGCTGGGGCATCCGGTGCTGGCCGTGGTGCGGGGCAGCGCGGTGAACCAGGACGGGGCGTCCAACGGGCTGACCGCGCCGAACGGGCCTTCCCAGCAGCGGGTGATCCGGGCGGCGCTAGCCAGCGCCGGTCTGGCCCCTGACGATGTGGACGTTGCGGAGGCGCACGGGACCGGCACGGTGCTTGGGGATCCGATCGAGGCCCAGGCGCTGATCGCCACCTACGGGCAGGACCGGCCGGCGGACCGGCCGTTGTGGCTGGGCTCGGTGAAGTCGAACATCGGCCACACCCAGGCGGCGGCCGGGGTGGCCGGAGTGATGAAGATGGTGCTGGCTCTGCGGCACGAAATGCTGCCGCGGACCTTGCATGTGCGGGAGCCGTCCCCTCATGTGGACTGGTCGGCGGGATTTGTCCGGCTGCTGAGCGAACCGCAGCCGTGGCCAGCTGACGGTGGCCGCCCCCGCCGGGCCGGGGTCTCCTCGTTCGGGTTCAGCGGGACCAACGCCCACGTGATCATCGAGGAAGCACCAGCGACCACCGGGGAGCCACCTGGCGACGGGACCGCCGCGGGCACCGCGGATGCCGCCCCGGCTGCGGCCGGGGCAGCGGCGCTGGGGCGGGACATGCTGGCCTGGCCGGTGTCCGGGCGATCCCGGGCGGCTCTGGCCGCGCAGGCAGGCCGGCTCGGTGACTTCCTGGCCGGCCGCCCGGACCTGGATGCGGGCGACGTGGGCTGGTCGCTGGCGCGATCCCGCCCGGCGTTCGAGCACCGGGCCGTGGTGACCGGCCGGGACCGGGACGAACTGCTGGCCGGGCTGGCCGCGCTGGCGGCCGGCGACCCGGCGGGCAACCTGGTGTCCGGGACCGTCAGGGGCCGGGGCCCGGCCCGGGTGGGATTCGTATTTTCCGGTCAGGGGGCCCAGCGAGCCGGGATGGGCCGGGACCTGTATGCGGCCAGCCCGGTGTTCGCCGCCACGTTCGATCAGGTGTGCGCGCGGTTGGAAGATCATCTGGGGGTTCCCGTCCGGCAGGTCGTGCTGGGCCCGGAGGGCGATGAACGGGCCGACCAGACGCTGTATGCGCAGGCCGGGCTGTTCGCAATCCAGGCCGGGCTGGTGGCGCTGCTGCGCGAGTGCGGCGTGGTTCCGGCCGGAGTGGCCGGGCATTCGGTGGGAGAGATCGCGGCGGCCTGGTCGGCCGGGACGCTTTCCCTGGACGACGCCTGCGCACTCGTGGCCGCCCGGGCCAGCCTGATGCAGCAGGTCCCGGCGGGCGGTGCGATGAGCGCGGTCGCGGTCAGCGAAACCGAAGCCGGCGAGGTGATCGCCACCGTTCCCGGCGCGGAACTGGCCGCGGTCAACGGGCCCACCTCGGTGGTGATCTCCGGTCCGGCCGCCGCGGTCAGCCAGGCCGGCGCGGTGCTGGCGGACCGGGGCGCCCGGGTGCGGCCGCTGCGGGTGTCCCACGCGTTCCACTCCGCGCAGATGGACCCGGTCCTGGATTCGCTGTATGACGCCGCGGCCGCCCTGGACCACCTCCCGCCCCAGGTCATCTGGGCCAGGGCGCTGGACGGGGCCGTGACCGAGGACTGCGGGCCCGGCTACTGGCGCCGCCAGGTGCGCGAACCGGTCCGGTTCGCTGATGCCCTGCGCGCCCTGGCCGAACGCGACATCGGCGTCTTCATCGAGATCGGCCCGGACGCGACTTTGTCGGCACTGGGGCCGGCCGTGCTGACGGGTGCGGTGTTCATCGCCACCCAGCGGTCCGCCGAGCCCGGCCCGGGCCCGGTGGCCACCGCGCTGGCCCGTGCCCATACCGCTGGGGTCCGGATTGACTGGCCGAAAGTCTTCGGCACCAGGCACCGGGTTGACCTGCCAACCTATGCCTTCCAGCGCCAGCGTTACTGGCTCACCGCGACCGCCACGGGCCCGGCGACGGCGGAGGACGGAGAGATGCCCTGGGCCGAGACCCGGTTCTGGGCCGCGGTCGACGATGGGAACCTGGCCGCTTTGCTGGCCGTTGATGAACAGCAGCCGCTGGGGGAGGTTCTGCCCGCGCTGTCCGCCTGGCGCCAGCGGGCCCGGGAGCGGTCACTGACCAGCACCTGGCGGTACCGGATCACCTGGACACCGGTGCCTGATCCGGCCCCGGCCCAGCTGGACGGGACCTGGCTGGCCGTGGCACCGCCCACAGCCGCCGGAGACGATCTGGCCCGAGGCTGCCTGCGGGCGCTGGCCGACCGCGGTGCCCGGGTGGTCGCCCTCGACGCCGGCCCGGACCTGGACCGGGCCGGGCTGGCCGCTCGGATCGTCGCCGCGCTGGACAAGGCCGGTGACGGCGGCCCCGTCCGGGGTGTGCTGTCGCTGCTCGGGCTGGCCGACGAAGCGCTGCCGGGGCATCCGGCGGTGGCCGCGGGCCTGGCCGGGACGCTGACCTTGGTCCAGGCCCTGGGCGACGCGGGGATCGGCGCGCCGGTCTGGGCGCTGACCTGCGGAGCGGTCGCGGTCTCCGGCACCGAGACGCCGGGCAGCCCGGTCCAGTCCCAGATCTGGGGACTGGGCCGGGTGGCTGCGCTTGAGCATCCGGACCGGTGGGGTGGCCTGATCGATCTCCCCCCGGTGCTGGACGAACCGGCGGCGAGGCGGCTGTGCGGAATGCTGGCCGGGACCGGCGGCGAAGACCAGGTCGCGGTGCGGGCCAGCGGCGTGTGGGCCCGGCGGTTGGCTCGTTCCGGCGAGACCCGGCTGCCTCACGGCCAGCCGTGGCGGCCGGACGGGACCGTGCTGGTGACCGGTGGAACCGGGGCGATCGGCGCGCACGCCGCCCGCTGGCTGGCCGGCCGCGGCGCCCCACGTGTGGTGCTGACCTCCCGGTCCGGGCCGGCCGCGCCCGGTGCGGCGTCGCTCGCCGCGGAACTGGCCGCCGCGGGGTCGGCGGTGCTGGTGGCCGCCTGCGACGTGGCGGACCGGGATGCGGCCGCCGGGCTGCTGGCTGACATCGAGCGGACCGGGCCACGGCTGCACGGACTGCTGCACGCGGCCGGAGTGGAGGAGACCACCGCGCTGGACGAGGCCAGCGTGGCCGGGCTGGCTGCCGTCCTCGGGGCCAAGGCCGCCGGTGCGGCCCACCTGGACGACCTCACCGCCGGGACGGAACTGGCGGTGTTCGCGGTGTTCTCGTCGATCGCGGGAACTTGGGGTAGCGGTGGCCAGCCCGCCTACGCGGCCGCCAACGCGTACCTGGACGCGCTGGTCATGCACCGGCGCGGCCGGGGCCTTCCGGCCACCGCGGTGGCCTGGGGCCCATGGGACGGTGCGGGCATGGCCGAGGGCGACGCCGCGCGGGAACTGCGCCGCCACGGCCTAAATCCCCTGGACCCAGCGCGGGCGATCAGCGTGCTGGCCGAGGCGATCGACGGCGGAGAACCACCCCTGACCGTCGCCGACCTGGACTGGGAACGTTTCGCGGTGACCTTCACCGTCCGGCGCCCCAGTCCGCTGCTGCGCACGGTGCCCGATGCCCAGCAGGCCCTCACCGGCCCGGTCCGCGAACCGGGCACAGCGGCGACGGCTGAACTGCATGAGCGGCTGGCGGCCCAGGCCCCGGCCCGCCAGCTGCAGACTCTCACCGGCCTGGTCAGCGCGGAAGCGGCTATCGTGCTCCGGCATCCGTCGCCGGACGCGGTCGAGCCGGGACGCGCCTTCCGGGAGCTGGGGTTCGACTCGCTCACCGCGGTCGAACTGCGGAACCGGCTGAACGCGCTGACCGGGCTTGAGCTCCCGTTCACGGTCGTGTTCGACTACCCGTCGCCCCGGCTGCTGGCCGAACTGCTGCGGGCCGAACTGACGGGAACCGCTGACGCGCACGAATCGCTGGCCGTGGCCGCACCGGTGGCCGGGGCCAACAGCGAGCCGATCGCGATCGTGGCGATGGGCTGCCGCTATCCCGGCGAGGTTCGGAGCCCAGAGGAGTTCTGGGACCTGGTCAGCCGCAGCGGTGACGCCATCTCCCCCTTCCCGCGGGATCGCGGCTGGGACAGCGGTGCCGTGGCCAGCTCCGCGGATGGCGGTCCGGCGTTCGCGCGCCGGGGTGGGTTCATGTCCGGCGTCACCGAGTTCGATCCGGCGTTCTTCGGGATCAGCCCGCGCGAAGCGCTGGCGATGGACCCACAGCAGCGGCTGATGCTCGAGGTCAGCTGGGAAGCGATCGAGCGGGCCGGTATCGACCCGGGCTCACTGCACGGCAGCCGGACCGGGGTGTTTGCTGGTGCGGCCCACTCCGGGTACGGCGCCGACCTGGAGGACGACACTGAAGCCGAGGGGTACCTGGTCGCGGGCGGGGCGACCAGCGTGATCTCGGGGCGGGTGGCGTACACGCTGGGGCTGGAAGGCCCGGCGGTGACGGTGGACACGGCGTGTTCTTCCTCACTGGTGGCTCTGCACCTGGCCTGCCAGGCGCTGCGGGCCGGCGAATGCGACCTGGCGCTCGCCGGCGGCGTGACCGTACTGGCCACCGTCTTCGCTTTCGAGCAGTTCAGCCGGCAGCGCGGGATGGCCGCCGACGGGCGCTGCAAGGCGTTCGACGCATCCGCCGACGGGACAGGCTGGGGTGAAGGCGCCGGGATGCTGGTGGTCGAGCGGCTGTCGGACGCGCGCCGGAACGGGCACCCGGTGCTGGCGGTGGTACGCGGCAGCGCGGTGAACCAGGATGGGGCCTCGAACGGCCTGACCGCGCCGAATGGGCCGTCGCAGCAGCGCGTCATCCTGGCCGCCCTGGCCAGCGCCGGCCTTCGCGCCAACGACGTCGACGTGGTGGAGGCCCACGGGACGGGTACGGTGCTGGGCGACCCGATCGAGGCGCAGGCGGTGCTGGCCACCTACGGGCGAAACCGCCCGCCCGGCCAGCCGCTGTGGCTGGGGTCGGTGAAATCCAACATCGGCCACACCCAGTCCGCCGCCGGGGTGGCCGGCGTGATCAAGATGGTGCTGGCCCTGCAGCACGATGAGCTCCCGCCCACGTTGCACGTGCAGGAGCCGTCGCCGCGCGTGGACTGGTCGTCCGGAGCGGTCCAGCTGCTGACCGAATCCCGGTCGTGGGCCGAGAACGGCCACCCGCGCCGGGCCGGTATCTCCTCGTTCGGAATCAGCGGGACCAACGCCCACACGATCATCGAGGAAGCCCCTCCCGGCCTCGCGGACGCCCCGGCCACCCCGCCGGATGAGACCGCCGGGTCACCGGATGAGGCCGGCCCGCCACCTCTGGCCGGCCCGGCGGACGCCATGGCCTGGCTGGTGTCAGGCCGGACCCCCGCGGGCCTGGCCGAACAGGCGGAGCGGCTGGCCGGGGACGTGGCGGTTCGCCCGGACCTGGATCCGCGCGATGTGGGCTGGTCCCTGGCTACAACGAGGTCGGCATTCGAGCACCGGGCGGTGGTTTACGGTACCGGCCGGGAGGAACTGGTGGCCGGGCTGCGGGCGCTGGCGGCGGGTGAGCCCTCGGCCAGCCTGGTGTCCGGGGCCGTGCCGCCCGGCGGACCGGGGCAGGTCGCGTTCGTCTTCCCGGGGCAGGGCAGCCAGTGGGCGGGGATGGGCCGGGAACTGGCCCGGACCTCACCGGCGTTTTCGGCCCGGCTGACCGAATGCGGGCAGGCGCTGGCCCGCTACGTGGACTGGTCGCTGGAGGACGTGCTGGCCGGGGTCCCGGAAGCCCCGGCGCTGGAGACGGCGGCGGTTATTCAGCCGGTGCTGTGGGCGGTGATGGTGTCCCTGGCCGCGGTCTGGGAAGCCGCCGGGGTCGCCCCGGACGCGGTGGCCGGGCATTCGCAAGGGGAGATCGCGGCGGCGACGGTGGCCGGAAGCCTGAGCCTGCCCGATGCGGCCCGGGTGGTCGCCTTGCGCAGCGCCGCCCTGTCCGCCCTGGCCGGGCACGGCGGCATGCTGTCGGTCGCCGAGCCCGCGGCCGCGGTCCGGGAACGGATCGCCGGGCTGGGCGACCAGGTATCAGTAGCAGCGGTCAACGGGCCGTCGGCGACGGTGGTGGCCGGGGATCCCGGCGCGCTGGACGAACTGGCTGCCCGGTGTGAGGCGGCTGGGATCCGCACCCGGCGCGTCGCGGTCGACTACGCCTCCCACAGCTCCCAGGTCGAGACCCTGCGCGAGCAGATCCTGGACGCGCTGGACGGGATCAGCCCCGAGCCGGGCCGGGTCCCGATGGTCTCCGCCATGACCGGAGAGCTCCTCACCGGAACGGAACTGGACGCCCGGTACTGGTACGACAGCTTGCGCGCCCCGGTCGAGTTCGCCCGTGCCATCGGGACCCTGGCTGCTGGCGGCCACCGGGCCTTCATAGAGGTCTCGCCGCACCCGGTCCTGACGGCCGCGATCATCGAGACCCTGGACGAGCGGCGCGGTGCACCGGTGCTGGTGACCGGGACGCTGCGCCGCGACGACGGCGGCCTGGACCGCGCCCTGGCCAGCCTTTCCGCGGCGCATGTGCACGGCCTCACCGTCAACTGGCCCGCCGTGCTGCCCGCCGGGCAGCGAATCGAGCTGCCCACCTACGCCTTTCAGCATCAACGTTACTGGCCGCGGACCCGGCTGGCGGGCCGCCCATCGGCGCTGGGCCTGGCCGGCATCGGCCACCCCCTGCTGGCCGCCGCGGTGGAACTGGCCAACGGCGAAGGATTGCTCTGCACAGGGCGGCTTTCACTGTCGGCCCAGCCATGGCTGGCCGATCACGCCGTGGGCGGCACGGTGCTGGTGCCCGGCACGGCCTTCGTGGAACTGGCCACCCAGGCCGGGGACCAGGCCGGCTGCGGCTACCTGGACGAACTGATGCTGGAAGCGCCGCTCGTGCTCCGCCCGGACGATGCCGTCCAGCTTCAGGTGACAGTGGGCCGGCCGGACCCCAGCGGGCTGCGGCCGGTGAACGTGTACGCACGGGACGCGGCCGGGCCCGCGCAGGAACCGTGGCGCCGGCACGCCAGCGGGCGGCTGGCCCCGGCCGCACCCGGCCCCGACGAGGCGGACGAACTCACCGTCTGGCCGCCGGAGCAGGCCGAACCCGTCGAGATCGACGGCTTCTACGACGATCTGGCGGCGCACGGCTACGCCTACGGGCCGGCCTTCCGCAGCCTCCGCGCCGCCTGGCGGCGAGGGCCCGACGTCTACGCGGAGATCATGCTGCCGGCCGAGGCGGCCACGGACGCCAAATCGTTCGGCCTCCATCCGGCGCTCCTGGACGCCGCCTGGCACGCCGCAGCGCTGGCCGCACCGGCCGGGACCAGCGAGACCGAATCACCGGACGCGATCCGGCTGCCCTTTGCCTGGCAGGGCGTCGCCCTGTGGGCCGCGGGCGCGATGTCGCTGCGGGTCCGGATCCGGCCGGCCAGGGACGGCGCCCTGTCCATGGTCGGCGCCGACCTCACCGGCGCCACGGTCGTGTCGGTCGGCTCACTGGTCACCCGGCCGGTGCCGGCGGCACAGCTGGACCAGTCCGGGCCCGGCCCGCGAGATGCGCTGTTCACCGTGGACTGGCTGCCGGTGACGGTGGCGGACCGCAGTCCGGCTCCCGCCCGGTGGGCCGTCGTGGGACCCGACCCGCTGCGGCTGGCAGCTGGCCTGGCCGCGATGGGAACGGACGCCCCGGCCTACGACAGCCTGACCGCACTGGCCGAGGTGCGCGAATCCGGCCCGGCGGCGCCCGACATCGTGCTGGCCTTCGCCGGTAACGTCCCGGACTCCGGCGAACCCGGGGACGCGGACCCGGCACCGGCGGTCCGCGCGGCGACCGGGCGGGCCCTGACCCTGGTCCAGCAGTGGCTGGCCTGGGATCCGCCCCGGCCGGCGCGGCTGGTCCTGGTGACCGGGCAGTCGGTCGCGGCCGGCCCCGGCGACCAGGTCACCGATCTGGCTGGCGCGGCGGTGTGGGGGCTGGCCCGATCCGCGCAGACGGAGAATCCGGGTCGGTTCGTGCTGGCCGACCTGACCGCCGTTCCCGACGCCGGCTCGGTGATGGCCCTGGTCACCGCGCTGCGCAGCGGCGAACCGGAACTGGCCGTCCGCGCGGGGAAGGCCTACGGGAGGCGGCTGGTCCGCCCGGTTCCCGATCCCGGGTTCTCGTCCCTGGCCGACCCGTGGCAGCTGGACGTCGCCGAACGGGGCACGCTGGATGCGTTCACGGCGGTGCCCAGTCCGCACGCGGCCGGGCCATTGTCCGCCGGGGAAGTACGCGTGGCGGTGCGGGCCGCGGGCGTCAACTTCCGGGACGTGCTCATCGGCCTCGGCATGTACCCGGGCGACGCGGTGATGGGCGGTGAGACCGCCGGGGTCGTCATGGAAACCGGCCCGGGCGTGACCGGACTGGTGCCCGGGGATCGGGTGCTGGGACTGGTCTCGGGCGGATTCGGGCCCGTGGCGGTGACCGACGCGCGGCTGCTGGTCCCGATACCGGACGGGTGGTCGTTCACCGAGGCGGCGGCGATCCCGGTGGCGTACACCACCGCCTGGTATGGCCTGGTGGACCTGGGCGGGCTGAAAGCCGGCGGCAAGCTGCTGGTGCACGCGGCCGCGGGCGGCGTGGGCATGGCCGCCGTCGCGATCGGCCGGCACCTGGGGGCAGAGGTGTTCGGCACGGCTTCCCCCGGCAAATGGCCGGTGCTGACCGGGCTGGGACTGGACGAGGCGCATGTCGCCTCCTCCCGGACCCCCGAATTCGGGGCCCGCTTCCTGACCGCCACCGGCGGGTCCGGTATGGACGTCGTGCTCAACGCGCTGGCCGGGGAACTGACCGACGAATCACTGCAGACCCTGCCCCGCGGAGGCCGGTTCGTCGACCTGGGCAAGACCGACATCCGGGATCCGGAGCAGGTGAACCGCGAACACCCGGGCGTGACCTACCAGGCGTTCGACCTGACCACCGTGGACCCCGGCCGCCTCGGTGACATCCTGCGCCAGGTCGTGGGCCTGCTGGCCGCGGGTGAACTGGCCCTCCCGCCGGTTCAGGCCTGGGACGTGCGGCGGGCCGGTGAGGCGTTCCGGTTCATGGCTCAGGCCCGGCACACCGGCAAGCTGGTATTGACGATCCCGCTGGGGCACGCGGCGTCACGTACGCCGGGCACCGTGCTGATCACCGGCGGAACCGGCCTGCTGGGGTCGCTGACGGCCCGGCACCTGGCGGGCACGGGCCGCGCCCGGCGCCTGGTGCTGGTCAGCCGTTCGGGTCCGGCTGCTCCGGGGGTAGCCGCGCTGGCGGCCGAGGTCGCGGAGGCCGGCGCCGCTGTGACGGTGGTGGCCTGCGATGCGGCGACGCGGTCCGAACTGGCCGGGGTCACCACGGCCTGCGCGGACCCGCCGCTGACCGGAGTCGTTCACGCGGCCGGGGCTCTGGACGACGGGGTGATCGGATCTCTCGACCCGGCTCGGCTGGACGCGGTCCTGCGGCCCAAGGCCGACGTGGCCTGGCATCTGCACGAGCTGACCCAGGCCGCCGACCTGGACTTCTTCGTGGTTTTCTCGGCTGCGGCGGCGACGTTCGGCAGTGCCGGTCAGGCCAACTATGCGGCCGCGAACGCGTTCCTCGACGCGCTGGCCTCGGCCCGGCAGGCCAGCGGGCTACCCGCCCGGTCGCTGGCCTGGGGGCTGTGGGCGGACGCCAGTGGCATGACCGGCCATCTGGAGGGTTCCGCCAAGGCCCGGATCACCCGGGGCGGCATGACCGGGCTGACCGCTGCCGACGGCCTGGCGCTGTTCGACGCGGCGATGGACCGGAGCGAAGCGCTGCTGGTGCCGGCCCGGCTGGACCTTGAGGCCATCCGCGCTGAGGCGGCGCGCGGGACGGACCTGCCCTTCCTGCTCCGTGGGCTGACCGCCGGCCCGGCCCGGCGGGCGGCCGCCGCCGGACCGGCCAACGGCTCGGCGCTGCTGCGCCGTTTGGCGGGGGTGGGGGTGGGGGGGCGTTTGGGTGTGGTGGTGGATGTGGTGTGTGAGCAGGTGGCGGGGGTTTTGGGGTTTGGGTCTGGGGGGGAGGTGGCGGCGGGGCGGGTGTTCCGGGATTTGGGGTTTGATTCTTTGACGGCGGTGGAGTTGCGGAACCGGCTGGGGGTGGTGACGGGGCTGGGTTTGCCGGCCACGGTGGTGTTTGATTATCCGTCGCCGCTGGT
>DASXJM010000120.1:0-2893 GCA_036497405.1 Streptosporangiaceae bacterium
GGGTGGCCCGGGGTGTCGATGAGGTTGACGGTCACGTCGCCGATGGCGAACGAGACCACCGCCGACCTGATCGTGATGCCGCGCTGCCGCTCCAGCGCGAGCGTGTCGGTCTGGGTGCTGCCGTCGTCGACCCGGCCGATCCGGCCGATGACCCCGGCGTCGAACAGCAGCCGTTCGGTCAGGCTGGTCTTACCGGCGTCGACGTGCGCAAGAATGCCCAAGTTCAGAATGCTGGTCAAGCGTCAGGTCCTTCGGATGAGTAACTGCTCCTTCCTGGCGGGACACTGACGCTGCGCGCATGGTGCTGGGCTCCTGATCCGGTCGGGACTGATGTCCGATGGTCGCTGGCAGTACAGCATCGTCACCGCGGGCGGGCAACTGATTTTTCGCCCGGCGGCCACCTGACCTCGCGGCCCGGCGGGTGCTTGGCGTGGTACGTCACGGAGACGGCCGGGGTGCGGCATTCTTGTCTCCATGGCCGCTGAAAAAAAGCTGAGCAGGCGGGTGTTCCTGGGTGCCGCCGCCACGGCCGGGGTGGCCGGGGCGGCCGCGGCCACCTCTCCGCTGTGGTGGCCGGGCGGCTCGTCCGGGACCACCGGCGCGGCCCACCCGGCCAACACGCTGCGGCCCACCCCGCGGCCGACCGGGACCCCGGCGATGGCCGAGAACTCCCGCCCCGGCGACCCGCACTGGGTGATCCGGCACCTGGGCTCCGAGCACGAGATCGAGGGCTACGCGGGCCGGTCCAGCGTCCGGCAGGGTGAGTCGTTCCCGCTGTTCGTGTCGACCACGTCCCGGGGCTACCGGGTGACCGCCTACCGGCTCGGCTGGTACCAGGGCATCGGTGCCCGCCGGGTGTGGCGGTCCGGCCGGCTGCGCGGTCACGCCCAGCACGGTCCGGCCCTGGACGCGGCGACCCGCATGATCCGGACCGGCTGGGACCCGGTGCTGGACGTGCCCACCGACGACTGGCTGCCGGGCTCGTACCTGCTCCTGCTGGACGCGGACTCCGGGGCCCAGCGCTACGTGCCGGTCACGGTCCGCTCGGACAGCACCGCGGGCAAGGTCGTGATCAAGAACGGCGTCGAGACCTGGCAGGCCTACAACACCTGGGGCGGCTACGACCTGTACCAGGGGCCGCAGGGTGCCTACGCGGACCGGTCCCTGGTGGTCAGCCTGGACCGCCCCTACAACGGCCACGGCGCCCCGCTGTTCCTGACCTACGAACGCAACGCGATCAAGCTGGCCGAGTACCTGGGCCTGCCGCTGGCCTACGTGACCAGCATGGACATCGCGGCCGACCCGGACCTGCTGCACGGGGCCAGCGCGCTGTTCTCGCTCGGGCACGACGAGTACTGGTCCCCGGCCGAGCGGGCCAACGTGACCGCGGCCCGCAACGCCGGCCTCAACCTGGGCTTCCTCGGCGCCAACGCGATGTTCCGGCGGACCCGGCTGGAAGCGTCGCCCCTGGGCCCCGGCCGCCAGGTGGTCTGCTACAAGACCGACTACACGGCCGACCCGATGTACGGCAAGGACAACGCCCTGGTCACCGGCAACTGGCGGGACGCCCCCAGCCCCGAGCCGGAGTCGTCGCTGATCGGCACGCTGTACGAGTCCTACCCGGCCGACGCCTCCTACCGGGTGGCCAGCCCGTCCAGCTGGGTGTTCAAGGGCACCCGGGTCCCGGCCGGGGCCAGCTTCGCGCACCTGGTCGGGGTGGAGTACGACCGGGTCAACCCCGGCTTCCCGGTCCAGCGGCCGATCGAGGTCCTGTCCCACTCCCCGCTGGTCTGCCACGGGATCAGCAGCTACGGCGACTCGGCCTACTACACCCACCCCGGCGGCGCGGGCGTGTTCAACGCCGGCACCATGCGCTGGGTGGAAGCGATCTTCGGCGACGAGCCCCACGGCATCAACGACAAGACCGCCGCCTTCGTCCGCCAGGTCACGGCCAACGTGTTCCACGCCTTCGCCGACGGCCCCGCCGCCGACAAGCACCCCGCCCGCGACAACCTGGACGCCATCCACGAGTACCACGGCGACCGCCTGAGCGCCGGCAGCAACCTCTCCTGACCCCCTGGCTGGAACCCCCGGATTTGGGAACACTTGTCAGCAGCATCTGCATAAAAGCGTTCCCAAATCCGCGCCGGCCTTGACCCGAGGACGGCGGAACCGCCGCCAGCGTGTGCATGGTCTGGCTCGGTCGCCCGGCGCCACCCACGGCACGCTGAGCCCAGGTTTGTGCACACGCTGCACAAACCTGGGCTCAGCCGGGTGGCCGGGGGATGGGGCTCCGACTTCGGGAGCCGGTTACTTGTTGAGGTGAGGGCGGAGGAGGGCCAGGTCGGGCTCGCCCAGGCGGTCGCTGGCGGTGGCCAGCTGGTGCCAGTGGGGGTAGATCAGGTCGGGCGTGCTGACCTGGTCCAGGGCGGCGCGCTCGTCGCTGGACAGGACCAGGTCGGCGGACTTGAGGTTGTCGGCCAGCTGCTCGTCGGTGCGGGCGCCGATGACCAGGCTGGTGACGCCGGGGCGGCTGAGCAGCCAGGCCAGGGCGACCTGGGCCGCCGACACCTCGTGGGCCTCGGCCACGTCGACCAGGACCTCGATGGTGTCGTAGAGCCGGTCTTCGTTGCGCACCGGCGGCTCGTTCCAGCCGGACAGGTGGCGCGACTGCTCAGGCTGGTCGGCGTCGCGGCGGAACTTGCCGGACAGCAGGCCACCCGCCAGCGGGCTCCAGACCAGGATGCCCAGACCCTGGTCCAGGGCCAGCGGCACCAGCTCGTACTCGGCGTCGCGGGCCTCCAGCGAGTAGTAGATCTGCTGGGCCGCGAACCGCTCGTGGCCGCGGGCGTCGGCGGCGGCCAGCGCCTTCATCAGCTGCCAGCCCGAGTAG
>DASXJM010000121.1:0-3527 GCA_036497405.1 Streptosporangiaceae bacterium
CAGGTGAAGTCCAGGAGCGACCCCGCGGCCGTGAGCGCGAGCGGGTTTCACCGGGGTGAGCTGGCCGTACAGCGGCAAGCCGGGGTCACGGCCGAGGCGGCCCGGCTGACCGGCATGCTGGCCCCGGCCGATCTGCGCGGCGGTCTGGGCCGGTTCCTGACCGGGCGGACGTTCGCCGCCCTCACCGCCCGCGACCATGATCAGCGGCTGTGGATCTCGCCGCTGGCCGGGGCGCCCGGCTTCCTGCTCCCCCGGTCGGCGACGGTCCTGGACATCGCGGCGGTGCCCGGTCCCGGCGATCCGCTGCACGGGCTCGGCGCCGGCCAGCCCACCGGCCTGCTGGCCATTGAGTTCGCGGCCCGGCGCCGGGCCCGGGTCAACGGCACCCTGGTCGCGGCGGGCCCGGACGGCCTGCGGATCGAGGCCGAGCAGGCCTACGGCAACTGCCCGCAGTACATCAGCCCGCGGCTGCTCCAGCCGGTCGGCCAGGCCGACGCGAGCGCGGCCGTGCGCCGCGGGACCGGTCTCACCGCCGCCGACCGGGCCCTGATCGGGGCGGCCGACACCTTTCTGCTCGGTACCACCCACCCGGAACGCGGCAACGACGCCTCGCACCGCGGGGGCACACCCGGGTTTGTCCGGGCCGAGGACGGCGACCTCTGGTGGCCCGACTATCCCGGGAACAACATGTTCAACAGCTTCGGCAACCTGGCTGTCGATCCCAGCGCGGCGCTGCTATTCGCGGACTTCGGGACCGGCCGGACGCTGCAGTTGTCCGGCACGGCGGTGGTGGAGTGGACCGAACCGGGCGCGGCCGGGGACGACCGGGGCACCGGGCGGCGGGTCCGGTTCACACCCCGCTGCGTGGTGACCGGTACCTTGCTACCGGCGCGGTCGGTCGCTGGGTGACAGTGAAGGCGGCCGCGGCGGTTTAACGGAGAGGGGCGGGGAAGATACCGTCCGTAGTCGAGTTGCTTTACCGGGGGGTTGAAGCAGCTGAAACCAGACCACCGGCGCGACCTGGACGAGTTCGCGCTGGTCTGCATGCGCAACCTGCTGGCCTCGGGCGAGGAGCGCGTCTACTTCAAGGACCGGCAGAGCCGGTTCCTGTTGGTCAGTGAGGGCTGGCGGGCGGCCTGCGCGCCCGACCTGACCGCGGCTGAGCTGGCCGGGAAGACCGACTTCGACGTGTTCGATGATGAGCATGCGGCGGCCGCGTTCGACGACGAGCAGGAGATCATGCGCACCGGCCAGCCGCTGGTCGGCAAGATCGAGCGGGAGTCGTTCGTAGGGCGGCCCGAGTGCTGGGTGTCGACCACGAAGATGCCGCTGCGGGACGCGGACGGCCGCATCATCGGCACCTACGGGATCTCCCGGGACGTGACCCCACGGATCAGGGCCGAGAGGGCACTGGCGCACCAGGCCCTGCACGATCCGCTGACCGGGCTGCCCAACCGGATCGCGCTGATGGACCGGCTGGCCCAGGCCCTGCTCGGGGTAGAGCGGCCCTCGGTCAGCCGGCTGGGCGTGGACCGGGCCCGGGCCCAGGTCGCGGTGCTGTTCGTCGATCTGGACAGCTTCAAGGAGATCAACGACTCCTACGGTCACGACGCCGGCGACCTGGTCCTGGTCGAGGTGGCCCGGCGGCTGTCGGCGCTGGGCCGGCGGACCGACACCGTGGCCCGGCTGGGCGGCGACGAGTTCGTGGTGCTGTGCGCCGACCTGGACCTGCACGCCACCGCCAGCCTGCTGGCCGACCGGATCCTGCACGCGGTGGCGGCCCCGTTCACCTGGGGTGCCGGGGGCGTGGGTGCCGAGGCCGGGGGCGGAGCGGCTTTGACGATCACCTGCAGCGTGGGCATCGCCACCACCAGCGAGGCCGCCACCGAGCCCGACCGGCTGGTGCGCGAGGCCGACGCGGCCATGTATGAGGCCAAGAAGGCGGGCGGCAACCGGGGCCGGACCTACGACCCGGCCCACCGCTCCCGGGCTCAGAAGGACACCCTCTACGCCGAGCTGGCCGCCGGCATCGAGCTCGGCCAGCTGTTCTGCGTGTACCAGCCGCAGTACGCCCTGCAGGCCCAGCTGCTGACCGGGGCCGAAGCCCTGGTGCGCTGGCAGCACCCGAGTGGCCGGGTCATGCTGCCGGACGAGTTCATCCCGCTGGCCGAGGAGACCGGACTGATCAGCGGCATCGGCGCGTTCGTGCTGGAGGAGGCCTGCCGTCAGCTGGCCCGGTGGACGGTCCGAGACGACTGGCCGCGGCCCTTCACCTTGGCGGTCAACGTGTCCGGGCGGGAGCTGTCGGACTCAGGGCTGCCCGGGCGAGTCGACCTGGCGGTCCGGCGGCACGGGGTGGACCCGGGGCAGCTGTGCCTGGAGATCACCGAGACGGCGCTGATCGGCGAGGTGGCCGACGTGCAGGAGGTGCTGGCCGGGCTGGCCGCGACCGGCGTGCGGATCGCCCTGGACGACTTCGGCACCGGCTACTCAACCCTGGTCCACCTGCAGCGGCTCAACGCCGACGTGCTCAAGATCGACCGCAGCTTCGTGGAGCACATCAGCCGCAGCCGCCGCGACCGGGAGATCGTGGCCGCGGTCACCGCGATGTCGCACGCGCTGGGCATGACCGTGGTCGGCGAGGGCATCGAGACCAGCCAGCAGCTCACCACCCTGGCCGAGCTGGGGTGTGATGAGGGCCAGGGATTGTTGTTCGGGCGGCCGGTGGGCCCGGATGAGGTGGGGGGCGTCGCCGGGCTGGCGTTGGCGCGTCGGAGCCGGCGGCCAGGCCGACGAGTGATCCAGGCGCGTCGCTAGGCGGGCGGTTCGTCCAGGCGGACGGACAGGGAGACGCCGCCGGTGATGATGGCGCCGGGAGCCGGAAGGTCGGGGTGCTCGTTTGCGGACAGGCACACGTCGGCGTCGAACCCGGCGGTGCGCGTCACCGCCACGGTGAACTCCTGGCCGGTCAGCCGGTTGATACGGCGTTCGGCCTTGACCACGGTGCCGGTCAGCCGCGCGTGCGGCTGGGCCTTGGCGGGCTCGGTGAAGGCCCCGAACGGAACGAAGTCGGCCGGATCGGCCGCGTCGTTCGGCCCCTTGGGCGCGGCCAGGAAGGCATCCTCGTCCGCGTGCACCTGGACGTCCAGCCCCAGCGCCGTGAGCCGGGCCGGCCCGTCGACCGGGCGACCGGCCGCGATCAGGTGCCGGTACTGCTCGAGGTCGGCGGCCAGCGCGGTGACGTGGGCCCCGTCCCCGTCGAGGACGTTGGCCACGGCGATCGGTTCGCGAACCGGGTGGCACTGGGTCAACCGAACTTCGGAGATGGCCGCGAAGGCCGGGATGAAGCTGATCAGCTGAGGGCTGCGCTGGGGGCTGTTGGGCCGGCCGCCGCGCCAGGCCAGGACGATGGCGGCCCCGCTCTCGTCCTCCCAGCGCTGAACCCGGACGTTGCCGACCGTGTCGTTCTGCTGCGCGCGCTTGCTGGCTTCCAGCACGAGCCGCCGGAAATCGTCCTCGCTGCCCGT
>DASXJM010000122.1:0-11645 GCA_036497405.1 Streptosporangiaceae bacterium
TGGGCGGCCCCGGGATCGGCCACGATCGGCGACAGCGTGCCGTCGAAGTCCGAGGCGATCAGGGCATCGCCCGGTGCGGCCAGGACCGCGGCCAGGCCGGCCTGTCCTTCCGGGGTGGCGGCCCGGGGCAGCCCGGCTTCCACCGGTTCATCGGTCATGGAACGCTGACTTCCTACTCGGACGGGCCTATTCGGACTGCCTTGGTCAAGCTGGCCTACCCAGACTGGCCTACTCGGGCCGGCCTACTCAGGCCGGGGCGAGCGCATCCGCTGCCGCCGGGCGCGCTGCCGCCGCAGCCGCTTGATCAGCACCGGGTCGAACCGCAACGCCTCGGGGGTGTCGATCAGCTCGTTCAGAATCTGGTAGTACCGGGTCGGCGGCAGGTCCAGCACGTCGTGGATGGCCTGCTCCTTCAGCCCGGGATGCCGCCATGACCGCGCTTCGAAGGCCAGGATCTGGGTGTCCTGTTCGGACAGCTCGGCCATATCACCCTCCTCCCGGACACGCTCATCGTAGGCGGGCGGCGCGGCCCGGAAAAACCCGCCGGGCATCGCTTCTGTACCGGCGGCCCAGCGCCACGTACGCTCACGGTTCGTGGCCCCTTTTCGCTGTCTGACCTTTCTGACCGACTACGGGCTGGAAGACGGGTTCACCGCCGCCTGCCACGGAGTCGCCGCTCAGCTCGCCCCCGAGTTGCGGGTGGTGGACATCACCCACCTCGTGCCCAGCGGGGACGTGCGGCGCGGGGCGGCGGTGCTGGCCCAGACCATTCCCTACTTCCCGCCGGCCGTGCACGTCGCCGTGGTCGATCCCGGCGTGGGCACGGACCGGAGAGGCATCGCCGTGGCCGCGGGCGACGCCATCCTGGTCGGTCCGGACAACGGCCTGCTGTCCTGGGCCGCGTCGGTGGCGGGCGGCCCGCGGATGGCGGTGAGCCTGACCAACAAGGAGATGTGGCTGAACGCGCAGGCCGCCCCGACGTTTCACGGGCGCGACATCTTCATGCCGGTGGCCGCACGGCTGGCGACCGGGGCCGATCTGGCCACGGCCGGGACCGAGATCAAAATTGACGACCTGGTCACCCTGCCCCCGCCGACCAGCCGGGTCCTGGACGGCACGGCCGAGGGTGAGGTGCTCACCGTGGACACGTTCGGCAACGTCCAGCTGTCCATCTCCGCGGCCGACGCCGAGAGCATCGGCATCCAGTACGGCCGGGGCGTGGTCATCCGCTGCGGCCGGCGCCAGCTGACCCTGCCCTACCGGGAGACGTTCGGCTCGGTGCCCCCGGGTGACCTGGTCGCCCTGGCCGACGGGTCGGGCATGGTCTCGATCGCGGTCAACTCGGGCGACGCGGCCCAGCGGCTGGGCCTGCCACCCGGCGCGCACGTCTCGCTGAGCCCGGCGCCCTGACGCGCGCTGACCCGGCACCCGGACCACACTGAAGTGATCTTGTGATCACCCGGTTGGCAGGAACATTTCCCCGGGCCTGCAATCGCATGGCACGATAGTGCTACGGCGAGTTAACCGTTCGGACGGGGCGGGATCGCGAGGGTCGGCCTGGCTGGCTGACCCGGCATCCTGGGCACGGCCACACGCCGCGTGTTTCCCCGTCCAGAGGAGACTTGACCGCCGTGTCACCTCGTTTGCCGAGCAGCGCGCTGCTGGCCGTGACCATGACGGCGACGGCCGCCAGTGTGGTCGTGGCCGCGGGCCCGGCCGTGGCCGAGCCCGCGGGCCCGGCGGCCCCGGCGATCGCGGCCGTCACCGGGGGCGGCCAGAGCGGCACCGCGGCGGGCGACAAGATCCGGCGTGCCGAATGGTGGCTGAGCCGCCTGCACGTCACTCAGGCCTGGCAGTCCTCCCAGGGGGCCGGGGTCACGGTCGCCCTGCTCAGCACCGGCGTGCTCACCTCCCACCCCGACCTGGCCGGCTCGGTCACCACCGGCCCCGACTTCACCGGCAGCACCGAGACCCCGGCCAGCATCACCTGGGGCATCGAGGGCACCTCGGCGGCCAGCATCATCGCGGGCCACGGTGACAACACCGGCGACGCCGACGGCCTCATCGGTATCGCCCCCAAGGCCCACGTCCTATCCATCCGGGTCGCGTTCGACGCCGCCGACACGCTGAACGCGAGCAGCAGCGCGGTCGGGCAACTGCCCGGCGCCATCGCCGAAGGCATCCGCTACGCCACCGACCACGGGGCCAAGGTCATCGATCTCCCGCTGGACCCGAGCACGTTGGCGTCGGACGGCGCCGCCACCGGCGGCCTGCCCGCCGCCGAAGGCGGCAGCCCCGCCGAACGCTCCGCCATCAGCTACGCCCTCGGCAAGGGCGTGGTGCTGATCGCCCCGGCCGGCGACAACGGGGCCGACGGCAACACGTCCAGCTTCCCCGCGTCCTACCCGGGGGTCATCGCGGTCGGCGCGGTCGACCAGCACGGCAACCGGGCCAGCTTCTCGACCCGGCAGTCCTACGTGGCCATGACCGCGCCGGGCGTGGACGTCACCACGGCCAGCCGCCCGTCCGGGTACCGGACCATGAGCACCACCGACGCGGCCAGCGCCATGGCCACGGGGGTGGCGGCGCTGATCCGGGCCCGCTACCCGAGCCTGAGCAACACCCAGGTCCGGCAGGCCCTGCTCAAGAGCAGCGCCGCGCCCCCCGCCACCGGCACCACGGGCGACGGGGCCGGCACCCTGGACGCGCTCCGGGCCATGCAGGCCGGGTTCGCGATCGCGATACCTACCCCGGCCGCCCGGCCCAGCAGCCCGGCGGCCACCGTGCCCGCCACCGCCCCGGTCACCGTCCGGCCGCTGACCGCCGCGGCCAAGCCGGGCCCGGTCGGCATGGCCCGGTCCGCGCTGCGCGACGCGGCCTGTGCGGCCGGGGGCCTGATCGTGCTGCTGCTGGGCGTCCTGCTGGGGCTGCGGCTGTGGCGCCGCCGGTCCGAGCACGACCCCGGCCCCGCCCCCGAGCCACGCACCCTGCTCAACCCGCCGTCGGGACCGCCGTCCGGCCCGATGCCCATCCAGGCCGGCCACCCCCGGCACGCCCGGGCCCTGGCGGCGGCCGAGGGCGCCGTCACCCCCAACTGGCCCCCACCGCCCCGGCTCGCGCCCGCTGAGGTCCCCGATTCGGTGTCCCCGCGCTTCGCCCCGCCCGGGGTCGAGCCGCCCGGTATCGAGCCGGCCAGCCCGGACGAAATGAGCGAACTGGACGCGGCCGACGACGAGGCCATGGCCGAAGCCGCCCCGGGCCCGCCCGGCCGGGCCCGGAACCGGGGCCGGGCCGCACGGTCCGGCCCGGGTCCCCGGGTGAGCGGGCACAGCCTGCGGCTCCGGCCGGGCTCGGCGGGCCGGACCGCGCCCGGTGACCAGGCCGACGGGCCCACCGGGCCGCCCTGGTCCCCCGCGCCCGCCCCGGCCGCCGCCGACGTAGTGCTGCCCGACCCGCGCTTCCCGGCCGCCGGGCCGTTCGGCCCGCCCGCGATCGGGGAGCCGGCCTTCGGCGGGGCGCCCTTCGGAGAGCAAGCCTTTGGGGAGCCGGCCTTCGGCAGCCCCGCGTCCCCTCCGCCGCCTCCGCACGCCCCGGGGCCGCCCGCGATCGAGCCGCCCGTGGCCGAGCCACTGGTCGCGCCGCCCGCGGGCTGGCGACCGGTCCCGCCCACCGGCGCGCCGCTCCCCCGGGTCCCGGCCCCGCCCGGGGATTTCGCGGCGCCGGGCGGAGCGACCTTCGGCGGGGATCGGGAACCAGCCGAGGACCCGCCCGCCCGGCCGATCTCGCGCCTGGACCGGCTCCGGCTGCCCGACTCCGGCTCCATCCCCCAGTTCGGCCCGCCCAACCTCAGCCCACCGGGCCCGGCCGGCCCTCCCGGCCCGGCCGCGCCGTACACCCCGCCCGTGCCACCCCAGCCCGGACCGCCCCCGCCGCCCGGCCCGGCCGGCGCCAGCCCGGCGCCCGAGCCATGGCGGATCCCGGGCAGCAGCGGGCGGTTCCCCGGCGCCGGGGAGGATTATCCGGCCGCCCCGCCGCCGGAGGACTGGCCGCCGGACGCGTTCCCGCGCCGGACCGGCCGGCTCGGCCGTCCGGGTGAGTTCCTGCCTCCGTACGCCGGGCGGCCCTCCCCGGCCGACGAACCGGAGCCCGGCCCGGCCCCGGACGGGCCGCAGCCACCGCGGGGCCGGGGCACCAGTCAGCCGCGACCCGGTGACTCACCGTCGGGCCCCCTGTACATCTGGAACCCGGCCGGGATGGCGGAGCCGTTCCCGCCCGCGCCCGGCCCCGAGGACGAGGACGACGACCCCGGCCCCTACCGCCCGACCTGACCCGGGTCAGGTCGGCTGGGCGGCCGCCTCGGCGGCCAGCTGCTCCTTGCGGACGGACGCGTACATGTTCACGTACTCCTGCCCGGACAGCTCGTGGATGGCCCGGAGCACCTCGTCGGCGATGGCCCGCCGCACCTTGGCTGGGGCCTCCGGCCGGCCCTCCTCCTCGGGCCGGCCCTCGGCCGCGGTCCCGAACGTCATGGGCTTGCCGATCTTGATCCGGACCTTGCCCAGGCGAGGCACCGAGTGGCCCGGCGGCAGGACCCGGTCGGTGCCGAACATGGCCACCGGGATCACCGGCAACCCGGAGTTCATGGCCAGCCAGCCCACCCCGGGGCGGGCCCGGTACAGCCGGCCGTCCGGGGACCGGGTGCCCTCCGGGTAGATGCCGAACAGCTGGCCCTGCTGCAGCAGCGCCAGCGCGGCCTCCAGCGTCGCCTGGGCGGCACGAGCGCCGGCCCGGTCGACCGGGATCTGGCCGGTCGCCCGCAGGTACCGGCCCATCAGCCGCATGGCGGGCTGCCGGCTGGTGAAGTATTCGGACTTGGCTGTGAACGTCACCGGCCGCTTGAGCATGAAGGGCAGGAAGACCGAGTCGAGGATGGACAGGTGGTTGGAGGCCAGAATGGCGCCGCCGCTGGCGGGCACGTGCTCGGCACCGGTCACCTCGGGCCGCCACAGTCCGCGCAGGAACGGTCCGGCCACGATCCGGGAAAGCTGGTATTGCACCCTTCTCCTTCCGACGGGCCGGTCAACGGGCCGGTCCGCAGTCCGCCCCGGCTATCCGATCCGGCCGGTGACGGTGGAGTCGGTAACGGCCGACCCGGACCCGTCGTCCGCGTCGTCGGAGAGCGGGACCCCCGCCAGCAGCGCGATGCCGAGGGGCAAGGCCAGCGGCAGCGCCGTCGCGGGGACGATAATGCCCGAATCATCCGCGAACCAGCCCAGAACTGCAACCAGCCACATCATGGCCAGCGTGATGGCCATGAGCGGCTCGGCGGCGTAGGCCCGGGGCAGGGCCCGGACCCGGAACCGGGCCGGCTTCAGCAGCACCAGCCCGATCAGGATGATCACCACCGGGACGATCGGGCTGTAGGTGTTGACCGCCAGCGACCCGAGCATGGACGTCACCTTGCGGGTCAGCAGGCCGCCGGCCCGGCCGTGCAGCAGGTTGCCGGCGAACACCCCGATGTCGGAGTGGCCGGTCGCCGGGACCAGATAGTTGATCAGCGCGAACACCGCGAACAGGGCCAGCCCGCTGCCCAGGACCGCGATCACCCGCCGGGTGGTGATCCGCACCTGCGCCAGCGCCATGATCAGCAAGACGACCCCGGGCACCATGGCGATGGTCCCGCCCACCTTGCCGCCGAACTGGGGCCAGCCGCAGGCGACCACCGCGAACACCGCCACCGCCAGCGCGGCCAGCACCGCCCGGCCCCGGCCGGCCCGGCGCAGCACGGTGTTCCCGGCCCAGGCGGCGGCCAGGATGCCGCACACCGCGTACAGGCCGACCGCTTCCCCGCCGATGCCGTAGAACCGGCCGGCCTCGAGGACCGAGAGCCCGAACGGCGTGCCCATCTGCAGCCGGGACCCGGTCATCACGTCGATCCCGACCACGGCCACGGTCACCGCGGCCACCGCGCCCGGTGGCCCGAACGGATCCCGCCGCCACGGGCCGGCCAGGGCGATCGCGCCGACCACCGCGGTCCAGATCACGGTCAGCCCGTACAGCCACAGCGCCGGATGGGGCCACAGCCACCACGGCAGCAGGTTGGCCAGGAACGAGCCGGCCGGCACCGCGGCCAGGACGGTCCCGGCCGTCCGCCACAGTGCGGCCCGGTGGCGGCGCCGGGCCGCCTGCGCGCCCCACCAGGCCAGGCCGATGCCGATGCAGGCGAAGGCGTCGAGCAGGGCGTAGGTCCAGAAGAAGATGGTGTGCGTGCTCGTCCACACCTGCGCCGCGGTGTCCTGGCCGGTCAGGCTGTGCACGGCCGGAGCGGCGGCGCCGCGGTCGGACCGGGTGATGCGCGACCCGACCACGTCGGCGGGAGCATGCTGGCCGCGCCAGCCCAGCACGGTCGGGGTCAGGTCGGTGAGCACGACCATCCCGGGCTGCCGGGTGGACACGGCGTCCAGGATCCCCGAGCGGTAGCCGGGCCCGCTGACCGCGACCACCTGCAGGTGCGGTGGGTTGGCCAGGGCGCCGGGGGCGGTCACCATCAGCGTGGTCCCGGCGGGCAAGGCGGCGGTGATCGCGCCCAGTTCAGCGTCGGCGCGCTGGACGGCCGCGGTCCGCGCGGCTCCGGTCGCGGCCGGCAGCGAGCCCAGGTCGATAACGGTCAGCGGGCAGTGGGCCAGCAACTGCCGGTCGGCGGCGGCGGTGCCCGGCAGCGCGGGCCGGTACCCGCTCACCCGGCCATCCGGCGCGGCCAGGGCCAGCGCTGCCCCGGGCCCGACCGCGGTCGAGCAGTGACCGGCGCCCGCCGCCGAGGCCAGCAGGCCCCACTGCGGGCTGGTGTGGAACTGCCGGTTGAACCGGGTCAGCCCGGGCATGGCCGCGATCTCGGCCGGGCGGGTCAACCCGGCCCCGGTCCCGGCGGACGGGCCGGCCGTCACCGCGGGCAGCGCCGGGCAGGGGCTCTTCTCGCCGTGGTCGAACCGGGCCCGGTTGCCGGCGTTCATGGTCAGCCAGGCATCACCCGGGCAGGTGTGCGGGAGGATCGCGTAGTCGACCAGCGAACCCGGCGAACCGGCGGAGGTCACCCGCCACAGCGCGGGGGTCCGGCGGGCCGACACGTCGGTCCAGCGCAGCCCGGAAATGCCGACGATCACCACGTGCGGGGCGACCGCCGGCGCGCTGGCCCCGGTGCTCGCGCTGGCCGCCCCGGCCCCGGCTCCGACCGCCCCCAGGGCGGCCGCGAGCACGGCCATGCTGGCCAGCACCCAGCGCCAGAGCCTTCGTGTCACGGCTCCACGGTATCCGGCCCGGACCGATCACCGTGGACCGTGACAGAACCCGGCTGATCCGGTGATCCCGAACCAGCCCGGTCCTAAGTGGGCCCGAGCAATCCGCCGGACGCCCGGGTGAGGGCGGTCAGCGAGCTCTTGCCGGCCGCCGCGCGGAACTGGGCCAGCCCGGTGGCCAGCGCGGTCCGGGCCGCGGGGGGCATCCGGGCCAGCACCCGGCTCAGGTCCTCGCGCCGCTGCCGTCGCAGCCGGTCCAGCAGGTCCCGCCCCTCGGGCGAAAGCCGCAGCATGACGGCCCGGCGGCTGGTCCCGGGGACCCGGTGCAGGAACCCGGCCGCCTCCAGCCGGTCACACAGCCGGCTGGCCGACGAGACCAGCGCCCCGAGCTGGGTGGCCAGCCCGGACAGGTTGATGTCGCGGTGCCGTTCGACGATCAGCAGCACGTGCAGCTGGGCGGCGGACGTCGGCAGCTCGGCCGTTTCCCGGTTCCAGATGGCGGCCAGGAAGCTGGCCGCCTCCTCGATGGCGGCGATGAGCGGGCCGGAAACCTCCCGGGAGCCGCCGGGCGGACCGTTCTCGGGCTCTGGACTGGACGGTGGGGTGGCGTGCGGGGAAGCCATGTCCTAGCTATGCCGCGTGACAACGTTCTTACACATATTGAATGTTGATTGTCGGCGGTCTCAGCCGGTGCAGATGTTCTGGTTGGCGGTGCGGGCCGAGGGGATCGCCAGCGAGGGCGTGACCGACGCCCCCGGGCTGGCCGCTCCACTGGCCAGACCGGTCCCGGAACCGGCCGCGCCGGACGGCGCGATGTCGGGCGTGGCCGAGGGGGTCACCGAGGGTGGGGCCGAGGCCGGCGAGGAGGCCGGGGTACTGGCGCTGACCGACGGGCTGGCCGACGGGCTGGTGAACAGCGACCGGCTGGCCGGAACGTCGTCGCGGAACGTCTGGAAGATCTTGCTGTCCTCGGGCTGGGTCCACAGCACGTTGGCGGTGTCGGCCGGATCCACCTCGGACCGGGGGAACGTCGGCAGGGTGAAGAACGCGACCTTGTTGGGCGGCAGGCTGCGCAGGCTGGAGGCCAGGTTGTACAGGCCGGTGGCCCCGCCCAGCTTGGTGTCGATGGTGAGGGACTTGGTGGCGGCGTCCAGGAACCGGTAGATGGCCACCGGGTTGAGCAGCTTGCTCTTGACCCGCTGGATCAGCGAGGACATGAAGGCCTGCTGGCGGCCGATCCGCTCCAGGTCGCTGCCGTCGCCCAGCGTGTAGCGGGCCCGTACGTAGGCCAAGGCCTGCTTCGGGTTCAGCAGGTGCTGGCCCGCGGTCAGCTGGAGGTGGGACTTGGGGTCGTTGATCGGCTGGGTGTTGCACTCCGCCACCCCGCCCAGCGCCGACACCATGTTCTGGAAACCGGTGAAGTTGACCACCACGAAGTGGTCGATGTAGATGCCGGTGTCGTGCTCGATGGTCTTCAGGGTGCAGGCCACTCCGAGCGCGGTGTGGTTGCCGTCCAGGTTGCCGATGGCGAAGGCCTCGTTGATCTTGAAGGTCTGCGGCGCCGACATCTGGCCGTTGCCCATCATGCAGGCCGGGATGGACACGTAGGAGTCGCGCGGGATCGACATGACCTCGGCCCACTGCCGGTTGGCCGCGATGTGCACGATCATCGTGGTGTCGGACTGGTCGGTGACCAGGCCCGTGCCGTAACCCTTGCCCTGGCCGAAACGGCTGTCTGACCCGATGACGAGAATGTTCTCGGCCTGCGGGTGGAGGTCGACCGGCTGCGAGCCCAGCAGCCCGCTGACGTCGCGCTGCTGGATGTTGCCGTTCAGGTGCCGGTAGACCATGAACACCCCGACCGCGGCCAGCGCCACCAGCCCGGCGGTGATGCTGGCCGTCCAGATCAGGATCCGGCGCCGGCGGCGCCGGGGCGGGGTGAGCGGCGGCTCGTCGTCCGGCGGCGCCTGGCCCGGCGGGGACGCCTCCGCCGGCGGGGACGCGTCCTCGGGAGCAGCCGGATCTCCCGGCTCAGCCGGCTCTTCCGGCGTGGACGCGCCGGAATCGCCCGTCGGCGGTTCGGCCGACGCTACCCCGTGACCGGAATCTTCCGGCGGGATAGAACTCCCCATCTGTCACTCCACCCGGTTTTCCGAGGCCAGCGAAGATCACCATTCCCAGGCCCGGAATAAACACTCCTATGAAAACGACGTCCAGACGAAGCGGTTAGTTGCCGGGAATTTCGGACTCTTTACATATTTTGCCCCGTCGGCTCCGTGGTTCGGATAGCGGGGCCACCCCCGGGGAAGGTGGCGAAGGCGCAGGCCGGGCGGTTATTTGGCCGCTTCGAAGGCCTGCCCGGTCTCGGTGGCGGTGCCGTCGCTGCTGAACAGGCCGAGGGTGCCGTCGTTGCCGTCGGCCGGCAGCGCGAACCAGGCGTACCGCTGGACGTACGGCAGCTGGTCGAGCATGGCGGTCGCGCCGGTCAGGAACGCCGCCTGCTGGGCCCCGGTCGGGAACGTGCCGTTGCCGAAGTTGGCCAGCCCGAACTCGGTGACCCAGATCGGCTTGTGGTACCGGTTGTAGACCGCCTGCACGTAGCTCTGCAGCTGGCCGACGGCGGCGGTGGAGTCGAAGTCGCTGCCGTACCAGTGCAGGGTGATGAAGTCGACCCGGTCGCCGCGGGCCGCCGCCCCGCTCATGAACTGGTCCAGCCAGCCGCCGGCCACGTCACCACCGGAGGCCACCGCCGGGCTGCCCAGGGTCATCCCGGTCGCCTCCAGCTGCGGCCACAGGCTGAGCGCCTGCGACACCGACAGGTTGGACTGGCTGCTCAGGTCGGGCTCGTTGAACCCGAGCAGCACGTGGCCCTCGGTCTTGACCTGGGCCAGGGTGGCGCTGGTGACGTTGGCCGCGCCCCAGATCTGCGGCACGTAGGAGACCCCGGCCGGGCTGCTGATGCCGGACGGGCTGGCCCCCCAGTTGTAGTACCAGGAGGCCCCGGAGGCGGCCAGCGCCTGCTGAGCGGCCCCGAACGACCAGGTGGCCACGCCCTTCTTGGGCCCGGACACCACCGGGGTGGCGGCCGGGGTGGGCGGCGCGGAGGTGGCTCGCGGACGGGTCCGGGTGGGCCGGGCCGTGACCTTCTGCCGCACCGTGACCTGCGGGCCGGGCACCGGAGCCAGCGTGGCCGGCCGGGCCACCGTGGGCCGGGCCGAAGTGGTGGTCACGGCGGCGGTGGTGGCCGCGGCGGCGTGCATGTGCACGGCGGCGAAGGTGCCGCCGGTGGCGCAGGTCACCACGGCCAGCGAGGCCGCGATGACCTTGGGCTGCAGGTAGGCGGTGGTCTTGCCCAGCGCCCGGGCGTGCCGGGCCGCGGGCAGCCGGTGGCGCAGCAGCCGGGTCGAGAGGCCCCCGTGGGCCAGCAGGTGGCGGCCGAGCAGCGCCGGCGCCGGCAGCAGTGGCAGCCCGGCCAGCAGCCGTTCGGCCGGGACCATGGCCTCCCGCTGCGCGCCGCAGCGGGTGCAGTTGCGGGCGTGCCGGGCCACCCGCTTGCGCCACAGCGGGCTGGGGTGGTGGTCCCAGTTGGCGGTGACCACGGCCAGGTCGTCGCAGGGCGGCACCTCGTGCAGGGCCCGGACCACGATGCGGGCCGTGGCCAGTTGCTCCTTCATCCGGGCGATGCGGACCGCCGCGTGCCGGGGCGGCAGCCCGAGGGCCTCCGCCACCTCGCGGCGGTCCAGGCGGCCGGCGGTCTCCTGCCACCACAGCGACAGCAGGTCCCGGTCGTCCTCGTCCAGCCAGCGGGTGGCTTCGGCGGTCTCCCGCCGCTGCCCGGACAGCCCGAGCCGCAGGATGGTCAGGTCGGCGAAGTCCGGGTCCTGGCTGGCCGCCTCGGCCGCGTCCGCGCCGGGGACGATCATGGCCCGGGCGGCGTAGAACCCACGCACCTGCCGGATCGCTATGGCCACCAGCCAGGACCGGAACGCGAACGGGTCCCTCAGCTCGGGCAGGCCGTGGACCGCCCGCAGCAGGGTGTCCTGGACCACGTCGTCCACGTCGGCGTGGCCGTTCATGGCCCGGCCCACGATGTTGTACAGCAGCGGCAGGTACCCGGCCACCAGGCGATCCAGCGCCTTCCGGTCGCCGTGCTGCGCGGCCATCACCGTCTCGGCGCCGGGCTGCTCGTTCTCGTCGTCTTCGAGCGTCCGCATCGCACTTCACCTCCGTCACGCATCGTTCGTGCCGGATAGGAGACCCGCGGGCCAGGGGCGGATAACAAAAATTTCCGCCCCGCCGATTTCTGTTATCCGCGGCCGCGCCACAGGTCTCCGAGACGGGAGCACCACAGTA
>DASXJM010000123.1:0-4001 GCA_036497405.1 Streptosporangiaceae bacterium
CAAACCTCCTGCCAGGCCCGGGCGGGCCCGTCACGGCTGGCGGGCGGGGCCCGCCGTGGCTGGCGCGAACGTCACCACCGCACCTGCGCCATTGACGTGTGGTGGCCACCGGCTGGTACCGCCGTGGAGTTGCCACCGGCCCCGAGCTACCAGGGGCCGCCCCACCCGCCGTTCTCCACGCCTTAATACAAGCCGTGTACAAAGACTGGTCTTGATGACGGAAGCTGTCAAGAGGTGTTTGTTTTAGGGCGTTCCGCGCGCCGGTGTGGCGCGTCTGGCCCTAGCTGGCCCTAGCTCCAATGTGCGCAATGAGCCACCGACCACACCCCAGTGTGGTGAATGAACCATTGCTCACATTCGGACCGTGAGCCGGACCCCGGACCCCGGGCGCCGACGGGGCGGAGGGCTCAGCTGATGGCGGCGGCGATGATCTCGCGGGCCTGGGCCTGGATGGCGGCGAGCTGCTCCGGTCCCTGGAACGACTCGGCGTAGAGCTTGTACACATCCTCGGTCCCGGACGGCCGGGCCGCGAACCACCCGGTGGCGGTGACCACCTTCAGCCCCCCGATGGGAGCGTCGTTGCCCGGGGCCCGGGTCAGCTTGGCGGTGATCTTCTCCCCGGCCAGCTCACTGGCCGTGACCTGCTCGGGCGACAGTTGGCCCAGCTTGGCCTTCTGCTCCCGGGTAGCCGCGGTGTCAATGCGCGCGTAGGCGGGCGACCCGTACCGCTGGGTGAGCCCGTCGTACAGCTGGGAGGGGGATTTCCCGGTCGCGGCCTGGATCTCCGAGGCCAGCAGGGCCAGGATGATGCCGTCCTTGTCGGTGGTCCAGACCGAGCCGTCACGCTGCAGGAACGAGGCGCCGGCGCTCTCCTCGCCGCCGAACGCCACCGAGCCGTCGAGCAGGCCGGGCACGAACCACTTGAAGCCGACCGGTACCTCCAGCAGCTTGCGGTCCAGGCCCTCGGCGACCCGGTCGATCATGGACGAGCTGACCAGGGTCTTGCCCACCGCGGCGTCGGCGGGCCAGCCGTCCCGGTGCCGGTACAGGTACTCGATGGCCACGGCCAAGTAGTGGTTGGGGTTGAGCAGCCCGGCGTCGGGGGTGACGATGCCGTGGCGGTCGGAGTCGGTGTCGTTGCCGGTGGCAATGGTGAACTCGTGCTGGCGGCTGATCAGGCTGGCCATGGCGGACGGGGACGAGCAGTCCATCCGGATCTTGCCGTCCCAGTCCAGGGTCATGAACCGGAAGGTGGCGTCCACGGTCGGGTTGACCACCACCAGGTCCAGGCCGTAGCGCTCGCCGATCTCGCCCCAGTAGGCCACGCTGGCCCCGCCCAGCGGGTCGGCGCCGATGCGGATCCCGGCACCCCGGATCGCGTCCAGGTCGATCACGCCGGGCAGCGCGGTCACGTAGCGGTCCAGGAAGTCGAACTTCCCGGTGCTGTCGGCGGCCAGCGCCCGGGCCAGCGGGACCCGGCGCACGCCCTTGAGCCCGGCCGCCAGCAGCTGGTTGGCCCGGTCCTGGATCCACTTGGTGATGTCGGTGCCGGCCGGGCCGCCATCGGGCGGGTTGTACTTGAACCCGCCGTCGGAGGGCGGGTTGTGCGAGGGGGTGACCACGATGCCGTCCGCGCGGGCCTGGGGCCCGGACGCGTTGTGGGCCAGGATGGCCCGGGACACCGACGGGGTCGGGGTGTACCCGCCCCGGGAGTCGATGAGGACGTGGACCTCGTTGGCCGCCAGCACCTCCAGGGCGCTGGCCGTCGCCGGCTCGGACAGCGCGTGCGAGTCCGCGCCCAGGAAGAGCGGCCCGTCGATACCCTGGCCGGCCCGGTACTCGCAGATGGCCTGGGTGGTGGCCAGGATGTGGTCTTCGTTGAACGTCGCGCTGAACGCCGAACCCCGGTGCCCCGACGTCCCGAACGAGACCTTCTGGGCCGCGTCTTCGGGGTCTGGGTGCACCGTGTAGTACGCCGTCACCAGCTTCGCGACGTCGACCAGATCCTCAGCGGCCGCGGGCTGCCCTGCACGTGGATCCACCATGCCTCAATCCTGGCACGCCGGGCCGGGCCCGGACAGTGCGGGCCGGAGCGGGGGCGGCCGGCCGGTCAGGGCGTCCGCCAGTCGTTGCTGGTCAGGTGGGACCCGGCCTGCGGGCCCATCTGCAGCATGCCGCCGTCCACCACGTAGCTGGCCCCGGTCACGTAGGAGGCCTGGGGCGACGCGAGGAAGGCGATGACCGCGGCCACCTCGCGGGCGTCGCCGGGGCGGCCCAGGGGCACGCCGGGACGGTCCGTGCCGTGGGGGTCCTCGTCTTCCTGTCCGGTCATCGGGGTGGCGATCTCGCCGGGGGCGACGGTGTTGGCGGTGATGCCGTACTGGCCCAGTTCCAGCGCCAGCGTCTTCATCAGCCCGCCGAGCCCGTGCTTGGCCGCGTCGTAGGCGGCCGAGCCGACCCGCGGCTGGTGCTCGTGCACGCTGGACACCGTGATCAGCCGGCCTCCCTGGCCGCTGGCCACCATCCGGCGGCCGGCCCGCTGGAGGCAGGCGAACGCGCCGTCCAGGTCGGTGGCCACCACCTGGCGCCACTCGGAAATGGTCATCTCCAGGGCCAGCCGGGCGGTCCCGGTACCGGCGTTGTTCACGAACACGTCCACGCCGCCCAGCCGGGCGGCCAGCTCATCGATCACGTCGCCGCAGCCGTCGAGATCGGAGGTGTCCAGGTGGGCCACTTCGGCGCTGACCCCGGCCTTGCGGACCTCAGCCGCGGTCTCTTCGGCCCCGGCCTGGTCCGAGTGCCAGGTGACACCGATGTTCATCCCGGCTTCGGCCAGGGCGACGGCGGTGGCCCGCCCGATCCCGGAGTCCGACGCGGTGACGATGGCATGACGCGGCTGAAAAGTCATGCGCCGCTGGCTTCCCAGCTGGGGCCGTCCTACACCGGCCCGGACGTCAGGCGGCCAGTTCGGCGTAGCGGCCCTGGCCGGCCAGCAGGCTGGTGTGGGTGCCGGTTTCGACGACGTGGCCGTGGTCGAGGACCACGATCTGGTCGGCGTCGCGGACGGTGGACAGCCGGTGCGCGATGGTGATGGTCGTCCGGCCCTGGGCCAGGGTGTCGAAGGCCTGCTGGACCGCGCGCTCGGTCTCGGTGTCGAGGGCGCTGGTGGCCTCGTCCAGGACCAGGATGCGCGGGTCGCGCAGCAGGGTCCGGGCGATGGCGATGCGCTGCTTCTCGCCACCGGAAAACCGGTGCCCGCGCGAGCCGACCATGGTGTCGTACCCGTCGGGCAGGCTGACGATGAGCTCATGGATCTGGGCCGCGCGGGCCGCGTCCTCGATCTCGGCGTCGGTGGCGGTGGGCTTGGCGTAGCGCAGGTTCTCCCGCACCGTGGTGTGCAGCAGGTAGGTCTCCTGGCTGACCACGCCGACGATGGCGGCCAGGTCGGCCAGCTGGAGGTCGCGCAGGTCGATGCCGTCGACCCGGACCGAGCCGCTGCTGGGGTCGTACAGCCGGGCCATCAGGGACCCGAGGGTGGTCTTGCCCGAGCCGGTCTCGCCGACCACGGCCAGCGTGCTGCCCGCGGGGACGTCCAGGTTGACGTCGCTCAGCGCCGGTCGGTCCGCGCCGGGGTAGGCGAAGCTGACGCCGGAGAAGCGGACGTGGCCTGTCACCTGGGCCGGGTTGACCTCGACCGGGTGGGCCGGCTCGTCGATGTCGACCGGCAGGTCCAGGTACTCGAAGATCCGGGCGAACAGGGCCAGCGAGCTGATCACCGAGACGCTGGTGTTGAGCAGGCCGGTGATCGGCCGGAACAGGGTGTTCTGCAGGGTGGTGAAGGCGATCAGGGTGCCGATGCTGATCACCCCGGCGGTGGCGGGCAGGCCCGCGGCCAGGTAGATGATCGCGGGCACGGCCGCGAAGATGATGCTCAGCGAGGCCATCCGCCAGCGTCCGGCCAGCTGGGAGCGCAGCTCGAGGTCGATGAGGCGGGCCGAGGA
>DASXJM010000124.1:0-1608 GCA_036497405.1 Streptosporangiaceae bacterium
GCGGCCGGTCGGAGATGTCCTCGCCCGGGAACGCCTCCTGGTGCATGCGGGTGCGCAGGTCACCGGGGTCGGCCCACCAGACGCGGACACTGTTCTCCTCGGCGGCCAGCACGTTCGACGCCTGCTCCAGCGCGGCCTTGACCGCGCCGTAGCCGCCCCAGCCGGTGTAGGCCTCGACGGCGGCGTCGGAGGTGATGTTGAGGATCGCCCCGCCGTGCCGTCGCAGCGACGGCAGCAGGGCCTGGACCAGCGCGACCGGCGCGACGACGTTGGCCTCGAACGCGGCCCGCAGCTCGTCCAGCGGGTAGTCAGCCAGCGCCGGGAGCGGGCTCGCGCCCAGCGTCCCGGCGTTGTTGACCAGCAGATACGCGCCGCCGAGGCGGTCTGCGGCCTGGATCAGGGCGGCCCGGTGGGCCGGGTCGCGAACGTCGCCGGGGATGGCGACCACGCTGGTGCCGGGGCCCGCGGCCTGGATGGCGACCCGCGCCGTCTCCAGTTCGGCGCCGTGGCGGGCGTCGATGACGAGCGGGTGGCCGGCCGCGGCCAGCCCGGTGGCCAGGGCGCGGCCGAGCCCGCGGGAGGCGCCGGTCACGATCGCGACCCGCGAGCTTCCGGTCCGGCTGCTTCCGGTGGTGGCTTCGGTGATGTCCATGACTTGAACGCTAGGTGCGCCGAGCGCCGGGCACGTCGGGCGGCCGACCGGGCGGACCTGGGCCGATGGTCCTAGGACCGCTGGCTGATGCGCGGCCGGGGCCGCCCCGGGTAACGTCGGGCCGTGACCGCACAACCGGTGCCGCAGGCCAAGGGCACCCGGACGCCCGGGCCGGACCGGGCGCCCGGGCCGCAGGCCGACGGGGCCCGGGGACTCGACGAGCTGTACCGGGTCAGCCAGGGCGTGCTGTCGGTGGCCCGGCAGCTGGACGTCCGGGACGTGCTGCAGGTCATCGTGCGGTCGGCCCGCTCACTGGTCGGCGCGCGCTACGCCGCACTGGGCGTGCCCGACAGCAACGGGTCGTTCGCCGAGTTCGTGGTGGACGGGGTGTCCGACCGCCAGTGGCGCGCAATCGGGCCGCTGCCCCGCCAGCACGGCATGCTGGGCGTGCTGCTGCGCGACGCGCGGCCGGAGCGGCTGGCCGACATCCGCACCGATCCGCGCTTCGAGGGCGGCTGGCCGTCGGCCCACCCCGACCTGTCCGGCTTCCTCGGCGTCCCGGTCAAGGACGGCGGCGAGGTGCTGGCCATCATCTTCGCGGCCAACAAGGTGGTCCCGGGGGCCGGCCCGGGCGGGGTCGGGACCGAGTTCACCGCCCGCGACGAAGAACTGCTGTCGCTGTTCGCCGCGCACGCCGCCATCGCGCTGACCAACGCCCGGCTGTCCGAGCGCAGCCGGGAGCTGTCGGTGCTGGAGGAACGGGCCCGGCTGGCCCGCGACCTGCACGACGCGGTGTCACAGAAGCTGTTCAGCCTGCGGGCCCGGGCCCGCGCGGCCGCCGTGCTGGCCGAACGCGACCCGGCCCGGGCCGCGGTCGAGATGGAAGCGGTCGCCCAGCTGGGCGCGGACGCCCACGCCGAGCTGCGGGCGGTCATCGACGGCCTGGCCCCGCCCGA
>DASXJM010000125.1:0-15287 GCA_036497405.1 Streptosporangiaceae bacterium
TTGGTGGAGATCACGTGGTCGGCGGTGCGGTGGGTGGCCCGCTCCAGGGCCAGCAGCCCCCGGTGCGGCAGCGAACGGTCGCTGCCCGGGAACCGGGACACGAACAGCTCCGGGCACAGGTCGTGGTGGTCGAACACGAACCTGGTCCGGTCCAGGGTGCGCAGGATCAGGGCCAGCGGCCAGAAGATGTCCGGCGGGTTGCAGGCCTGCATGACCGCGAACTTGCCGCGGCGCCGGGCCAGATAAGTCTGCCAGGCCGTGGCCAGGAACGAGTAGGCGTACTCGGTGACGAAGCTGACCTTGCTGCCACCCGGCGCGTACGGCCGGTACTTGTAGATCTCGATGCCGTCCAGGACCTGGTGGCCGGGGTCGCCCTTACCCTTGGGGCAGACCACCGTGACCTGGTAGCCCGCGGCGGCCAGGGCCTGGCTCTCCAGCCACACCCGCCGATCGAACGGGACCGGCAGGTTCTGGACGATGATCAGGACGCGGGTCGGGCGCTTCGGGCCCTTCGGGCTCTCTGGGCGGGTCACCAGCCGATCCCTTCGTAACCGGACAGCGCCTCGACCGCCTCGCCCAGGCGGCCGTTCAGGTCGAACAGGTGCGCGGGGCCGGACCGGACCAGGGCCTCGCGCACGGCCTGGTCGCCGGAGGAGACGATCGCGATGTCGGCGCCATGCAGGGCCTGGCCGGGCTCGTGGGCCAGCAGCCGGCTCAGGTGCGGCAGCTTGGCCTCGATGGCCCGGCGGTTGGAGCCGATCAGCTTGGCCGGGTTGACCACCGGGTCGTAGATGCGGACGTGGAAGCCCTTGCCGATCAGCCGCTCGGCCAGCTCGACGTTGGGGCTCTCGCGCAGGTCGTCGGTGTTGTTCTTGAAGCTCAGGCCGAGCAGGGCGACGTTGCGGCCCTCGCAGGCCACCACCCGGTCGACCACGTCCCGGATCACCAGTTCGTTGGTGGCCAGGGTGCCGGACAGCATGGGCAGGTCGGCGCTGTTGACCCGGGCCAGGTGCAGCAGGGACCGGATGTCCTTGGGCAGGCAGGAACCGCCGAACGCGAACCCGGGCCGGAGGTAGGCCGGGGAGATGTTGAGCACCTGGTCCTCGACGAACAGGGACATGACCTCGCGGGAGTCGACGCCGACCCGGCGCAGCAGCCGCGCCATCTCGTTGGCGAACGAGACCTTGGTCGCGTGGAAAGCGTTGCAGGCGTACTTGAGCGACTCGGCCGTGCGCGGCTCGACCACCCGGGCGGGCTGCTCCAGGAAGCCGAACAGGCTGGTCACGGTGGCCGCCACCGCCGGGTCGGACGTGCCGACCACCATCAGCGGGGCGTTGAAGAAGTCCTCCACCGAGGTGCCCTCGCGCAGGAACTCCGGGCACATGGCCGCGCCGGGCGTGATCGGGGTGCCGGCCAGCCCGTTGACCAGGGCGGGCAGCACGGCCCGGTCGATGGTGCCCGGGGGCACGGTGCTGCGGATGACCACGCTGTGGTGGCCGGAGGCCGACGGCACCGCGACCCGGAGCGCGGCCACGATGTCGTCCACCGAGCGGCGGATGTAGGACAGGTCGGTGGCGCCGCCGGTGGTGGACGGCGTGCCCACGCAGACCAGCGAGACCTCGGCCTCGTCCAGGGCGTCCGCGCACGACGTGGTCGCGTGCAGCGTCCCGTCGGCCACGGCCTGGCCGATCATCTCCTCCAGGCCGGGCTCGGCGACCGGGGTCCGGCCGGCCCGGATGTCCGCCACCTTGGCCTCGTCGACGTCCACACCCCAGACGTCGTGCCCGTGGGAGGCCAGGCAGGCCGCCGTCACCGTCCCCACGTAGCCGAGACCGAAAACCGCTACCTTCATCGCATCCCCTGCAAGAGCTTGGCCGGTCGCTGGTCGCCCGGGCCCTGTGCATATGAGCAACGGACCACCGTTGGTGATACGGCCAGGACGTTCGTAAAGTGATTTCTGGTGAATACGGTGAGCAAGCTCACAGTGACCCTTTCGGCGGCCGAAACCGCGGGCATGGACGCCGCGAGCCCCCGGCCAGGACCGGCCGGGGGCTCAGGGCTCCGTTGAGCGAAGGGCTCATACCGACTTGGCCGAGCGTTCCGCCTCGTCGCTGCCGAACACGAGCATCGCGCCGGCGGGCGGCGGCCCGTACAGCTCGACCACCATGTCCTCGTCGAAGCTGGCTTCGGTCTCGATGTTGCGGAAGTCGCGGATCGCGGTCCCGGTGCAGCGAGCGTCCACCAGCTCGGCCCCCCGTCCGGCCAGCAGGTCCTGCCGGTCGACGGTCCGGAAGTCGACGCTGTACCGGGCTCGGCCCGACGAGTTGGGAATCGAGGTGTGCAGTTGCGCGCCCGAGAACAGCAGGACCTCCCCGGGCGCGGGCAGCAGGATCAGCTCGTGCCCGGCCTGGTGCTGGTAGGCGCCGGGGCGGGGCCGGGCCTCCTTCTTGACCTGGCTGGCCGCGGTGAGGCGGCCCGCGTTGTTCTCGTAGTAGTCGAAGTCTTCGGAGTTGTTCGGTACCTCGTGCGCGAACTTGGCCAGGTCGAAGGCCATGGCGTTGCTCTCGCGGACCGGGAAGATGGGTAGCCACCAGTTGACCTGCTGGGCCGGTGCGCTGTACCAGACGTCGCGGTGCCAGGGAAAGGCGAAGGCCACCCCGGTCGTGAGGTGCCCGGCCGGGAAGGAAGTCCGCGGCTTGGGCACGTCGTAGTGCGTATCCGCGACCGGGAAACCGGCGGCCCGGATGATCTCGCGCACGAGCTTCCGGGAAATGTCGGAGTGGATGAAACTGGGCTTCCAGACGCCCAGCATCTTGGCCATTTCGGCGGGCTCGAAATGCTCGTGGGCGAATTCGGGATCGTAGGGCGCGAACAGCTCGGCGAGCTGCTGCCGGGTGTGCTCGACGAAGTCCCTGACCGCCTGCAGCCGGGTCAGGATGACCAGGTCACCGCGGTAGAGGTGCTGTCTCAGGTCTTCCGGTGGGACGTCAAGATCAATGTGGACGGCCATTGATCCCCCTCTTGTTGTGATTGATCCGGTAGGGCAGCGGGATCACCTGGACCGGCCTACGCCAGCAGAGCGGCCGGTACGGCCTGAGGTCCGGGTAAGAATCGGGGCGCGTCGATCAAAATCAGCTGGGCCGGGCGGAAACCCGGCGCCGCTCACGAAGGCGGCGGGCCGATGACCAATTTCGCGCAGAAGAACGCCTCGGCGTAGGGCGCCCGGCACTCCATGCCGCGCAGCCGGGCCAGGCCGAGAAACACCTCGTCGTCCCACCAGTCACGGTGCTGCTGAGACGGAAAGCACTTGTGCAGGAGCTCGACCTTGCGCTGAGCCACCTCGGTGGTCAGCGGGAAGTACGTGCCCGGGCGGCCGAAGTCGCCATCCCACTTCGGGATCTCGTAGGCCAGGTAGAGCTGGTTGCGGAAGACGGTGGGCACGATCTCGGCGATCGTGCGGTGATCCTGGTGGGCGTCGTCGCGCGACGGGGCGATGACGATGTCGGGCGAGCACGAGCGCACGACCTGCTCGAGGGCGTCCTTGGCCCGTTCCCAGACGGCCGGCAGCCGGCCTTCGGGCAGGTCATGGAGGTCGACGGACAGATCCGCGCCCGGCAGGAAGGACCGGGCCGCGGCGCGGGCCTCCTCCTGCCGGCTGGCCGTGCCGGTCAGCACCACGTAGTGCGCGCGCAGCCCGGGCTGACTCTGGGCCAGCGTGAGCAGCGTGCCGCCCGCGCCGATCTCGATGTCGTCGGGATGCGCGCCGATGGCCAGGACCGACAGCGGTCGGCCGGCCGGGATGCTCAGCGACAACGGTTCCATGAGTGATCACCTGTTCCCGTCCCCAGCTCACCGGCTGAGGAGCTGCTCACAGGAACGTTGCGGATCTTCCCCTGATACAAGCGGACGTCCGTAATCGCTCTAATTTTTGACTGGGCCCGTCATGACCAGCGACGTCTAACTAAAAGTCATTCAAATATTACTGAAGGTAGCTAATTCGAGTTCCCTTTTTGATTCACGCTGAGTAGTCGATTAAGTACAGAAAAGTGCGACAAGAAAAAGGCCGCCGACGTATCACGGGAGGGTCACTGAAGGTCTTCTAACCGTCTCCCTGAACCGCTGCATCCCGCTGATCGCGGACCTGGGAGCAGCGTTGGTTCGGCGCCGGAAACGGCGGAAGAGGGGGAGGTGGCCCCGGTGGCCAGGAGTGGTGGCAGCGAAAACAGGCGTCGACTGGGCCGGGACCGGTAACGGTGGCCGGCCAGTCAGCAATTGCCGGGACCCTGCCCGGCCGTCAGGCCCTTCTGGCTGCGCAGACTTCGGCGGCCTGGGCGCGGGCTTACCTCTGGCGGGCCGCCATCGGCGACTTCGCCTGCGGGGTCGTGGCGGGCGTGATCGCCATCCAGGCCCGGTTCGTGAGCCAGGGTTCACAGCCGGTCGAATACCTGGTCTTCACCTGCGCCCTGCCCCTGCTGTGGGCGGCCTCGGTCGCCCTGGCCGGGGGATACGACTCCCGGTTCATCGGCGTCGGCTCCGATGAGTTCCGGCGCATCGCCAACGCCGCGGTCTGCCTGACCGCGGCCGTGGCCATCTTCTCCTACGCCTTCAAGCTGGACATCGCCCGCGGCTACGTGGCCCTGGCCATGCCGTCGACCGCCCTGCTCGACCTGGGCATGCGCTACTGGCTGCGCAAGCACCTGCACAAGATGCGCAGCACCGGCCAGTGCCTGCGCCGGGTGGTCGTGGTCGGGCACGCCCCGGCCGTGGCCGAGCTGTCGCTGGTCCTGAGCCGCCACAGCTACCACGGCATGTCCGTGGTCGGCGCCTGCCTGGCCGGGTCCAGCCGGCCGCCCAAGGTGGGCGGCATCCCGGTGTTCGGCGGGCTGGACAGCATCACCGCCGCCGTCGACCACTTCAGCGCGGACACGGTGGCCGTGCTCTCCTGCCCGGAGATGGACGGCACCCGGCTCCGCCAGCTCGGCTGGGAGCTGGAGACGACCAGCACCGACCTGTGCGTGGCCCCGGCCCTGCTCGACGTGGCCGGCCCGCGGACCACGATCCGGCCGGTGGCCGGGCTGCCGCTGCTGCACGTCGACCAGGCCGAACTGGGCGGGGCCAAGCGGGTCATCAAGGGCGCCTTCGACCGGGCCGCGGCCGGGGCCATGCTGACCCTGCTGGCCCCGATCTTCGCCGCCGTCGCGCTGGCCATCCGGTTCACCGACCACGGGCCGGTGTTCTTCAAGCAGACCCGGGTCGGCAAGGACGGCGGCGACTTCAAGGTCTGGAAGTTCCGCACCATGGTGGTCGACGCCGAGGCCCGCAAGGCCCAGCTGGCCGAGCACAACGAGTCCACCGGCGGGATGCTGTTCAAGATGCGCCGCGACCCCCGCATCACCAGGGTCGGCGGCTGGCTGCGCCGCTGGTCGCTGGACGAGCTGCCGCAGCTGATCAACGTCGCCCTGGGCGAAATGTCGCTGGTCGGGCCCAGGCCGGCCCTGCCCGCCGAGGTGGAGAAGTACGGCTACGAGATGCAGCGACGGCACAAGGTCAAGCCCGGCATCACCGGCCTGTGGCAGGTCAGCGGCCGTTCCGACCTGCCCTACGACGAGGCCGTCCGGCTCGATGTCCGCTACGTGGAGAACTGGTCGGTCGCGCTCGACCTGCAGATCTTGTGGAAGACCACCGCCGCCGTGTTCAAGGGGTCCGGAGCCTACTAGCGGGGGCGGCTGACCCGGGCCTCGTCCCAGACCGGCCCGGGGGTCTCGCGGACCCGGCCGTCCGCGCCGAACACCAGGTAGCGGTCGAACGACTTGGCGAACCAACGGTCGTGGGTGACCACCAGCACCGTGCCCTCGAACGCGGCCAGGCCGTCCTGGAGCGCCTCGGCCGACTCCAGGTCCAGGTTGTCGGTGGGCTCGTCCAGCAGCAGGGCGGTGGCCCCGGCCAGCTCCAGCAGCAGGATCTGGAACCGGGCCTGCTGACCGCCGGACAGCTTGCCGAACGGCTGGTCCCCCTGTCGCTCCAGCTCGTACCGGCGCAGCGCGCTCATGGCCGCGCCCCGGTCCTTGGCGTGCTCCTCCCACAGGATCTGCACCAGCGGCCGCTCGACCAGCTCGGGCCGGGTGTGGGTCTGGGCGAAGAAGCCCGGCACGACCCGGGCCCCCAGCTTCCACTGGCCGTGGTGGTTCACCTTTTCCCCGGCCAGCAGGCGCAGGAAGTGCGACTTGCCCGAGCCGTTGGAGCCCAGCACCGCGACCCGCTCGCCGTAGAAGACTTCCAGGTCGAACGGCTGCATCAGCCCGGTCAGGGTCAGCTGCTGGCAGGTGACGGCGCGCAGCCCGGTCCGGCCGCCGCGCAGCTTCATCGTGATGTCCTGCGGCCGCGGCGGCTCCGGAGGCGGCCCGGCCTCTTCGAACTTGCGCAGCCGGGTCATGGCCGCGTGGTAGCGGGAGGCCATGTCCGGGCTGCGGGCCGCGTACTGCTGCAGGTCGGCCACGAGCCGCTTGAGCTGGGCGTGCTTCTCATCCCAGCGACGGCGCAGTTCCTCGAACCGCTCGAACCGGTGGGCCCGGGCCTCGTGGTAGGTGCCGAACCCGCCACCGTGGACCCAGACCGCGCTGCCGCCGGGACCCGGCTCCACGCTGATCAGCTTGCGGGCGGCCCGGGACAGCAGCTCGCGGTCGTGGGAGACGAACACCACGGTCTTGCGGGTCTCCAGCAGTTGCTGCTCCAGCCACCGCTTGCCCGGCACGTCCAGGTAGTTGTCCGGCTCGTCCAGCAGCAGCACCTCGTCCGGGCCGCGCAGCAGGGCCTCCAGCACCAGCCGCTTCTGCTCGCCCCCGGACAGCGTGCTCACCGACCGCCACTGGGCCTGGTCGTAGGGGATGCCGAGCGCGGCCATCGTGCAGATGTCCCACAGGGCTTCGGTGTGGTAGCCGCCGACCTCGCCCCAGTCGCTGAGCGCCTGCGCGTAGGCCATCTGAGCCGCTTCGTCGTCGCGTTCCATCACGGCCAGCTCGGCGTCGTCCACCGCCAGCGCGGCCTTCTTGATCTGCGGCGGCGCCACCGACACCAGCAGGTCGCGCACGCTGCGGTCGTCCCGCACCGAGCCGACGAACTGTGGCATCACCCCGAGCGCGCCGCTCACCGTCACCGAGCCGGTGTGCGGGGCCAGCTCCCCGGTCATCAGGCGCAGCAGCGTGGTCTTGCCCGCGCCGTTCGCCCCGACGAGGGCCACCGCCTGGCCGTCGCCGACCCGGAACGAGGCGTCCGCCAGCAGCAACCGCCCGTCCGGGAGGTAGTAGTCGACGTGCGCCGCCTCGACATGTGCCACCCGGGCAGGCTAGCCCAGCGGGTAGGCGATATCACACACCTTTTCGTCCCGGCCGACGGTGGCCGGATGGGTGACGTACACCTCGCGGCACGACAGTGAGCTGCGCGGACGCCCGGTGACCGCGGGCGAGCAGGCCACCGCGTCGTAAGCGGCCAGGATGGCCGGGAAGTCCCACTGCGCCTTGGTGATGGGGGTGAACGCCTCGTCGTGGGCGGGCTCGGTGCGGATGCCGATGAGGTCGGTCGGCTCGGTGCCGGGCGGGCAGCCCAGCGCGGCCTCGATCGGCCCGTCGCTCTCGTGGTCCACGACGCCGTGGAAGATCAGGATGAACGGCCCGATGGACGCCTGGTCGCCCAGGTGCGCCGCGAACGCGGCCCGGGCCTCGCGCACGAACCCGTCGGTCTGGGGCGCGCGCAGCCGGCGCTGAATGGACATCACCCGCTGGGCCGGGACGTGGCGGGTCTGGATCGGGAACATGGGCGGGTCCTCCTCGTGCTCGCGGACGATGGCTTTGAGGTGAGCGATCAGCAGCCGGCGGCCGGTGTGGGTCTGTTCCAGGTCGGCCAGGTGCCGGTCCAGGCGGGCGGCCGCGCCGTCCGGGTCGCGACGGGCCAGGTCGTCCAAGACCGGGCCGATCCCGGTCAGGCTCAGCCCGGCCCCCCGGAGCATGCCGATCAGCCGGGCCGGCCGGATCTGGCTCTCCGTGTAGCCCCGGCGGCCGGAGCCGGGCTGGACCGAGGCCGGCTTGAGCAGGCCCAGCTCGTCGTAGATCCGCAACGCCTTGAGGCTGAGTCCGGTCCGGCGCGAGAACTCGCCGGTGGGGAGCAGCGGTGGGGTCGGTTCGGCCGGTGGGGTCACCTGGCCGAGCCTGGCTCCTGCCCCAGGGGCCCGGTCAAGCTGTGCGGCCAGCCATGTGGTCAAGCTGGCCGTCAAGCTGGTGGGCGCACCAGGTGCCGGGCCTCGGCCAGCAGTTCCCAGGCCCGCGGGGTGGGCTCGGGGTCGCAGACCGCGACGATCAGGTCGGCGCCTTCGGCCACGTACCGGTCCAGTTGCTCGGCCACCTGGGCCGGCGTCCCGGCCACCGCGACCTGCTCGGCCCGGTCGGTCGGCAGCCGGTACGCGGTCTGCAGGGCGGCCACGGTGGCGCGCTTCAGCTCGGGGCCGGGCCGGGGCCCGAGCGCCACGTGCAGGCCGACGCCGGTCCGGGGCCGGGGCCGGCCGGCCTGGTCGGCCAGCTCGAACAGCTGACGGCGGGTGGCCGCGAACTCCTCCGGCGGCTGCAGGCCCGACAGCCAGCCGTCGCCGTAGCGCACGGCCCGCCGCAGCGCGCCCGCGGAGGCCCCGCCGACCCAGAGCGGCGGCACCGGCGTGGCCGGCCGGAGCCGGGCCACCGGTGCGCCCGGCAGATCCGGGACCGGGATGGGCTGGCCCCCGAGCAGCCCGGGCAGCAGACGCAGGAAGTCCTCGGTGCGGCGGACCCGTTCGGCCGGGTCGAACCCGGCCAGCTGGTACTCCTCGGCCGCGCCGCCGCCGGAGGCGACCCCGAGCCGGAGCCGGTCCCCGGCCAGGTGCCGCAGGGTGGCGATCTGCTTGGCCGCCCAGGCCAGCGGGCGCAGCGAGGGCACCAGCACCGCGAACCCGATGGCGACCCGGGTGGTGACCGCGGCCGCCGCGGCCAGGGTCAGGGTCGGGTCCAGGGTGCTCAGGTCGCCGTTGACCAGCCGGTCGGCGGCCCACACCCCGTCCAGCCCGGCCTGCTCGGCCCGCCGGGCCAGCGCGGTGACGTCGGGCCGGGCGGTGCCGGGCGGCAGCACCTCGGGCAGGCTGACCCCGATCTCGACGCTGTGCTCTTTCCCGATCTCGGCTGCCATCCCGACCTCCTTGAAAGCCACGCTAGCCGCGACCTCTGACACTTTGCCGGGCCTGACCGGGTTCGGTCGGAGCGGCCCCGTAGCCTGGCCCCATGCTCCGACTTGCCCTGTTTGGCTGCGGCCGGATCGGCGCGGTGCACGCCGAGTCGATCGCGGCCCATCCCCGCGCCGAGCTGGCCTGGGTGTGTGACCCGATGGAGGCGGCCGCGACGGCCCTGGCCGATCGCTGCGGCGGCCGGGCCACCCCCGACCCGGCCACGGCGCTGGCCGACCCGGCGATCGACGGGGTGGTCATCGCCTCCCCCACGCCGACCCACGTGGACCTGCTGACGGCGGCGGTCCGGGCCGGGCTGGCCGTGCTGTGCGAGAAGCCCATCGACCTGGACATCGACCGGGTCGACGCCTGCTGGGCCGCGATCGGGGCCGGGTCACCCGTGGTGATGGTGGGGTTCAACCGCCGGTTCGACCCGTCGTTCCGCGAGATCCACGACCGGATCCAGGCCGGGGACATCGGCCACCTGGAGCAGGTCGCCATCACCAGCCGGGATCCGGCCCCGCCGCCCGCGGGCTACCTGGCCAGCTCGGGCGGCTTGTTCCGGGACATGACCATCCACGACTTCGACATGGCCCGGTTCCTGCTCGGCGACGTGGCCGAGGTGCAGGCCACCGGGGCCAACCTGATCGAGCCCTACATCGCGGACGCGGGCGACATCGACAGCTCGATCGTGGTCCTCCGGTCGGCCAGCGGCGCGCTGGCCCAGATCACCAACAGCCGCCGCTGCAGCTTCGGCTACGACCAGCGGGTCGAGGCGTTCGGCAGCACCGGCATGCTCACCGCCCAGAACCAGCTGCCGACCAGCGTCCGCTTCGCCGGTTCGGACCGCAGCGAGGCCGCCGCCCCCTACCTGAACTTCTTCCGCGAACGCTACGAGCCCGCCTACCAGGCCGAACTGGACCACTTCATCGCCTCGGTGGAGGCCGGCACCGCCCCCTCCCCCTCGTTCGGCGACGGCCGCGAAGCCCTCGTCCTGGCCAACGCCGCCGTCGAGAGCATGCGCACCGGCCGGGTCGTGCCCGTCCCGGTCCCCGGCTCGGACAGTCCTGTGGGTTAGGCGGGCCCTACGCCGGCCGGACTCTTCCCAATCGGCGCTTTGCTGCTCATACTGGGCGTCTATTGCTCCATGGCCGTTGACCGGATGGCCCGACCATGAAGGGCGTGACATGACCGCCTGGCACGTGCGTGATTTCGAACCCTACGACCTTGAGGCCGCGGTCCAGCTGGACACCGTGTCGTCGGCCACCCGGCAGGCGCCCATCTTCACCCTGGCCGACGTGGTCGGCTGCCTGAACGAGCACCCGGCCGTGGTCGCGGTGTCCGAGGGCCGGGTCATCGGCACCGCGATCGGGCGGGTGGACGCCGACCGGGCCTGGATCCTGCGGCTGGCCCTGTCCCCGGACTGGCGGCACCGCGGGCTGGGCAGCGACCTGCTGGCCGCGCTGGAACAGCGGCTGCTGGCCCGCGGGGTGTCGCGGCTGAGCGCCCTGCTGCCCGAGGGCGAGACCGGCAGCACCGCCTTCGCCAACTCCGGCTTCACGGCCCGCCACGGCATCACCTACTACGAGAAGAGCGAGTCCAGCTCCCCGGCGGCGGCGCTGCTGCTGAACGAGCTGGGGGCGGCGGTGCCGAACGCCCGGCTGTGGGCGCACATCGCCGGGATGTCCCGCGAGAAGGACATCATCGAGCACAAGCTGATCCTGCCCCTGGCCCGGCCGGACCTGGCCGCCGAGTACGCGGTTGACCCGCCCAGGGCGGTCATCCTGTTCGGCCCGCCCGGCACCGGCAAGACCACGTTCGCCCAGGCCACCGCGGGCCGGCTGGGCTGGCCGTTCGTGGAGCTGTTCCCGTCCCGGCTGGCCGCCGAGTCCGGGCTGGCCAGCGGGATCAACAACGCCTTCGCCGAGCTGGCCCGGCTGGACCACGCGGTGGTGTTCATCGACGAAATCGAGGAGATCGCGGCGGCCCGGTCGCTGGCCACCACCGACGTCGGGGTGGTCAACGAACTGCTCAAGGCGCTGGTCGGCTTCCGCCAGCAGCCGGGGCGCCTGTTCATCTGCGCCACCAACTCGGTGCGCTCGCTGGATCCGGCCTTCCTGCGGCACGGCCGCTTCGACTACGTGCTGCCGGTCGGGCCGCCCGATCCCCCGGCCCGGCAGGCCCTGTGGCGGAACTACATCGCCAACGGCGAGCCCGATCTGGACGCCATCACCGAGGCCAGCGAGGGCTTCACCCCGGCCGACATCCGGCACGCCGCGCACCGGGTGGCCCAGCAGACGTTCGAGCGGGCGGTCGAGACCGGCATGCGCCAGCACGCCACCACCGGCGACTACCTGGCCACGATCGCGGGCACCAAGCCGACGCTGACCGACGCCATGATCACCGGCTTTGCCGAGGACACGGCCAGCTACGCCCGGACCTGACCGGACGCGGCCGGAGCCGGCGGGCTGACCCGGCCCGGGGCCCGGCGAGCCGGCCGGGCCGGCTCGTCGAGGGCGATGTGCATAAACGCTCGTCAGTGGGAAAGTGGCCCCTTGCATCAGTGTGCTGTTGTGAGTCCACTGGGAAGCGTGTGACTGAGCCCCGTTGACGGGGTGGACGAGGCGAGGAGGAACGCTATGTCGATCAACGACGGCGACATCAGCAACGAGTCCGGTACCGGCGAGGGCCCGGCCGACGGCGGGGCCAACTTCGGTGGCCGCGACGGCGGGGCCGACGGCCCGGCCGGTGGCGAGGGCACCGCGGACGGCGGCGCCAACCCGGGCGGCCACGACGGCGGCGCCGACGGATCCGCGGGCGGTGAAGGCACTGCCGACGGCGGGGCCAACCCGGGCGGGCACGACGGTGGGGCCGACGGGTCCGCGGGCGGTGAAGGCACCGCCGACGGGGGCGCCAACCCCGGCGGGCACGACGGCGGCGCGGACGGCTCGGCCGGTGGCGAGGGCACCGCGGACGGCGGCGCCAACCCCGGCGGCCACGACGGCGGCGCCGACGGCACAGCCTGACGTTGACCGAGCAGAAGACCGATCAGGCCAGCGCCCGGGCGTCCGCGCTCGGGCGCTGCGCCTGCGTCCCGGCCGACGTGTTCGCCCGCAAGTACTGGGCGGACCAGCCGCTGCACTCGGCGGCCGGGACGCTGCCGTGTGACTTCGGCGACCTGTTCTCTCTGGCCGCCGCCGACGAGCTGCTGACCGACCGGGCGCTGCGGACGCCGTTCATCCGGATGGCCAAGGAAGGCTCGGTGCTGGCCGCCGACTGCTTCACGGCCTCGGGCGGGTTCGGCGCCCACGTGGCCGACCAGGTCGACCCGGCCCGGGTTCTGCGGGAGTTCGCGGACGGCGCCACCATCGTGCTCCAGGGTCTGCACCGGACCTGGCCGGCCCTGCAGGTGTTCACCCGCGACCTGGTGGCCGAGCTGGGCCACCCGGCCCAGGTCAACGCCTACATCACGCCGGAATCCAACCGCGGCTTCGACCCCCACTACGACGTCCACGACGTGTTCGTGCTGCAGGTCAGCGGGGAGAAGCACTGGCGGGTGCACGCCCCGGTCCGCACCCATCCCCGGGCCGACGAGCCCTGGTCGCAGTACCGGGCCGCGGTCGAGTCGCGGGCCCGCGAGGAGCCGGTGCTCGACGTGGTGCTGCGGCCGGGCGACGCGCTCTACCTACCGCGCGGCTGGCTGCACTCGGCGGTGGCCCGGGCCGGCACGTCCATCCACCTGACCGTGGGGGTGGCCTCCTACACCGGGGCCGACGTCATCCAGGAACTGGTGGCCGCGGTCCGCGGGGCGGACGGGCTGCGCGCGCCGCTGCCGATCATGGGCACGGCCGCTTCAAGTGATGAGGCTGGCGGGGGCCAGGCCGACGGGACCGAGGTCAGCGCGGCCGTGCAGGACGTTACCGCCGCCTTCCTGGACGCCCTGCGCACCTCGCCCCACGTGGACCCGGACCAGATCGCGGCCGCCCTGGGCGGCAAGCTCCGGCGGCAGGTCCGCCCGGAACCGGTCCCCCCGCTGGCCACGGTGGATGCCGCGGCCCGCTTGTCCGGCCCGGAGCTCGTGCGGGTCCGGCACGGCCTGGAGGTCCAGGTCACGGTGGACGCGGCCGGGGTGCACCTGAAGTCCCCCGACCAGGGCCTGAAGCTGCCGCGGGAGTGCGAGGCCGCGATCCGGGCCCTGGCCGCGGGCGAGGCCCACCGGGCCGGGGCGCTGCCCGGACTGGACGAGGCCGACAGCCTGGTGGTCAGCCGCCGCCTGCTCCGGTCCGGGTTCCTGGTCACCAGCCAGCCCGGCTGACCCGTACGGTACTGGGGTGAGCAAACCGGACGAGCCGCCGCGGTCGGCGGGCGGGCCGGCCTGCAGCACCCGGTCGCTGGCGGCCGGTGAGTCGGTGGCGGGCACCGCGTCCTACGGGCGCCGCTGGCTGCTGCTGGAGGTGGCCGGGGCCTGGGGCCCGAACGCGTTCCGTCAGACCCCGCTGCTGGACCGGGACCTCGGCATCCGGATCGAGCACCGGGCCGCGGCCGAAGGCTTCCGGCTGGTGGCCATCCGGCGGCCGGGCCGGGCCCGGCTGGACCAGGGGCAACCGCGCTGGCGGTGGGCCCGGGTCGACTGCACCCCTGGGCAGGAAGCGGTCCGCTGGGGCGAGGTGCCGGGGCCGGCCGAGTACCTGACCTCGGTGTTCAGCGAGCCGGGCCGCCTCTCGGCCGACCCGGTCATCGCGGTCTGCGCGCACGGACGGCACGATGAGTGCTGCTCAGCCCGGGGCCGGTCGGTGGCCGCGGCCCTGGCCGCGCGGGATCAGGCCCTGGTCTGGGAGTGCTCGCACATCGGCGGCGACCGGTTCGCGGCCACCCTGCTGCTGTTCCCGCACGGCATCAACTACGGCCGGGCCGACACGCTTGACGCCGCGCAGATGGTGGCCGAATACCGGGCCGGCCGGGTCATGCTGGCCGGGCTGCGGGGGCGCAGCGCGTTCCGGTTCCTGGAGCAGCGGGCCCAGCACGCGGCCCGGCAGATCTTCGGCGACCTGCGGATCGGCGCCTACGAGCCGGTCGCCTCGGTGCTGACCGCGCCCGGCCGCTGGCAGGTGGACCTGGCCGACGCCCCGGGCCGGGTCCGGGTCGAGCTGACCGAGACCACCACCGACCCGGTGTTCAGCAACTGCGCGGCCACCGTGCCGCTGGCCATCCCGACCTTCGCGGTCCAGTCGGTCGACCGCCTGAGCTGACCGGGCTAAAACCACTCGGCCGGCGGCGCCGGCGGCGGTGAGAATGACGCCATGACCACCCCGCCCGCCTTCCCGCTCGAGCCCACTCCGATCCTGGTACCCGATGAGGTCCTCGACGATCTGCGCGCCCGCCTCACCCGGACCCGGCCGCCGCTGGACGAGGGCAACGAGGACTGGTCCTACGGCGTGCCCGCCAGCTACCTGCGCGAGCTGGTCGCCTACTGGCGGGACGGCTATGACTGGCGCCGGGCCGAGGCCGCCATCAACGTCCACCAGCACTACCAGGTGAACGTGGCCGGGGTCCCGGTGCACTTCATGCGCCAGCCCGGCCGCGGACCCGGCCCGATCCCGCTGATCCTCACCCACGGCTGGCCGTGGACGTTCTGGCACTGGTCGAAGGTGATCGGCCCGCTGGCCGACCCGGCCGCGTTCGGCGCCGACCCCGCCGACGCCTTCGACGTCATCGTGCCGTCGCTGCCCGGCTTCGGGTTCCCGGGCCCGCTCACCGGCTTTCCGGACGTCAACTTCTGGAAGGTCGCCGACCTCTGGCACACCCTGATGACCGAGACCCTCGGCTACGGCAAGTACGCCGCCGGCGGCTGCGACATCGGCGGAATCATCTCCAGCCAGCTCGGCCACAAGTACGCCGACGAGCTGTACGGCATCCACATCGGTTCCGGTTTGCCGCTGAACTTCTTCACCGGCCCCCGGGCCTGGGACTTCGCCCGGAACCGCCCCCTGACCGACGACCAGCCCGCCGACGTCCGCGCCCGCCTCATCGAGCAGGACCACCGGTCAGC